>NZ_JBHRXN010000036.1:111120-251741 GCF_042648525.1 Vogesella facilis | reverse complement strand
CCAGGAGAAGACTCGAACTTCCACAGTGTTGCCACCGCTAGGACCTGAACCTAGTGCGTCTACCAATTCCGCCACCTGGGCTCTGCTATGCTGTATCATCGATATGTTGCGTTGCTTTCGCTGCAGCACATCGAAGAAGCACGCATTATAAAGAACTTTTTGAGTGTGTCAATGGCTACCAAACGAAGAAACAGCAAAAATACTCCCTTTCGCCAGCAGGATCCTTACCTCGCTCGCGAAAAAGCCAAATACGACAATCCCTTACCTAGTCGCGAATTTGTTCTCGAAGTCCTCGAAAAAAATGGCGTGCCGATGCATGCCGAAGAGTTGGCCGCAGTTTTCCCCATTTACGATAACGAGCTCGACCTGTTCGAGCGCCGCCTGCGCGCGATGGAGCGTGCCGGCCAGATCCTGATCAATCGCAAGGGCGATATCTGCGTGGCGCAGAAACTCGACCTGGTTCCCTGCCGCGTCAGCGGCCACCGCGACGGCTTCGGTTTTGCCGTGCGCGAAAACGGCGATGGCGACGATATCTTCCTGTCCGAGCGCGAGATGCGCAAAGCCCTGCACGGCGACCGGGTGATGGTGCGCATTGCCGGCACGGATCGCCGCGGCCGCCAGGAAGGCCGCATTGCCGAAGTCATCGAGCGCGGCGCCAGCCGCCTGATCGGCCGCATCTACCGCGAGCGCGGGGTGTGGTTCGTGGTGCCGGAAGATCGCCGCATCAATCATGAAATGCTGGTGGAAGTGGGCGGCGAAGACGGCGCCAAGGACGGTCAGGTGGTGATGGTGGACATCGTCGACTATCCGGACGAGCACCGTCAGGCCATCGTCAAGGTGTCCGAAGTGCTGGGCGACTACGCCGACCCGGGCATGGAAATCGAGATCGCGCTGCGCAAGCACGACCTGCCGCACGTGTTCTCCGACGACGCGCTGGCGCAGGCCAAGGCTACCAGCCAGAAGGTGGGCAAGCGCGACATCAAGGATCGCGTCGACCTGCGCGACCTGCCGCTGGTCACCATCGACGGCGAAACCGCGCGCGACTTCGACGATGCGGTATATGCCGAGAAGAGCGGCAAGGGCTTCCGCCTGATCGTGGCGATTGCCGACGTCAGCCACTACGTGCGCCCCGGCGATGCGCTGGATGTCGACGCGCGCGAGCGCAGCACCTCGGTGTACTTCCCGCGCCGGGTGATTCCGATGCTGCCGGAGGAGTTGTCCAATGGCATCTGTTCGCTGAATCCGGATGTCGACCGCCTGTGCATGGTGTGCGATATGCAGATCTCGGCGCGCGGCAAGGTGAAGAAGTACCAGTTCTACCCGGCGGTGATGCGTTCGCAGCACCGCTTTACCTATACCCAGGTGTGGCAGCTGCTGTCCGAAAACGGTGCGCACAAGCTCAAGCCGCAGCTGGAAACGCTGTACGCGCTGTTCCAGCAGCTGCTGCAGCAGCGCCAGAAGCGCGGCGCGGTGGATTTCGACACCACCGAAACCCAGATGCTGTTCGACGACAACGGCAAGATCAGCCAGATCGTGCCGGTGGTGCGCAACGACGCCCACCGCCTGATCGAGGAATGCATGCTGGCGGCCAACGTCTGCGCCGCCGAATTCATCCTCAAGCACGAGCACAAGGGGCTGTTCCGCGTGCACGAAGGCCCGACGCCGGAGAAGCTGGAGCAGTTGCAATCCTTCCTGCGACTGAAAGGGCTGCAGCTGGGCGGTGGCGACAAGCCCACCACCAAGGACTACGCCGCGCTGGCCGACGCTGTGCGCGAGCGCCCGGATGCGCCGATGATCCAGACCATGCTGCTGCGCTCCATGCAGCAGGCGGTGTACCAGCCGGACAACCTCGGCCACTTCGGCCTGTCCTACGATGCCTACACCCACTTCACCTCGCCGATCCGCCGTTACCCGGACTTGCTGGTGCATCGCACCATCAAGGCGATCCTGAACGACAAGAAGTACAAGCCGGGCAAGTGGGAGCAGCTGGGCGTGCACTGCTCGATGGCCGAGCGCCGTGCCGACGACGCCAGCCGCGACGTGCAATCCTGGCTCAAGACCTACTACATGCGTGACAAGGTGGGCGAGGTGTACAGCGGCAAGATCAGCGCGGTGGCCGGCTTCGGCATCTTCGTGCTGCTGGACGGCTTGTACGTGGAAGGCATGGTGCACATCTCCGAGCTGGGCAAGGATTACTTCCATTTCCACAAGGAACAGCAGGCCATCATCGGCGAGAAGAGCGGCCTGAAGTACCAGCTCGGTGACCAGGTCACCATCAAGGTGATGCGCGCCGAACTCGACACCGCGCAGGTGGATTTCGCGCTGGTCAACGTTGGCCGCGATGGTGCCGGGCAGGGGGGCGATGCCGCCGTTGCCGGGCGCCGTCATGGCCGTGGCAAGCAGGAGCACAAGGCAGGCAACAAGGGCGGCGGCCAGCGGCACCAGGCGGCGGGCAAGCCCGCTAATCAGCCGGCGGCCAAACCGTTCAGCCAGCCGGCGGCCAACGTTGCCACCAAGCCGGCCCCGGCTACGGAGTCCAAGCGCGAGGCGACGGCGAAATCCGTCAGCCAGCCGGCTGCCCAACCCGCCAAGCAGCCAGCCGCCAAACCGCTCAGCCAGCCGGCGGCCAACGTTGTTGCCAAGCCTGCGGCCACGGAGCCCAAGCGTGAGGCGGTAGGGAAGCTCGTCAGCCCGCCGGCTGCCCAACCCGCCAAGCAGCCAGCCGCTAAACCGCTTAGCCAGCCTGCGGCCAACGTTGCCGCCAAGCCTGCGGCCACGGAGCCCAAGCATGAGTCGGCAGGGAAGCCCGCTGACTCGCCCGCCGCCAAGCCGGCCAGCCAGCCTGCGGCCAAGGCTGCCGCCAAGCCGGTCTCCGGCGCCGAGTCCCCGCGTGACGCCGTAGTGGCGCCGGCGGCGGAGGCGGCGGAGGCGGCAGCGCCCAAGCCGGCGCGACGTAGCCCGGCCAAGCGCACGGCAGCAGCCGCAGCCCCTGCGGCGGCCCCGACTGCGGCACCGACAGTGGAAAGTCCGGCGGCAAAACCGGCCAGCCGCCGGCGCAGCCCGGCCAAGGCCGCCGCGGCGAACCCAGCCCCGGCGGCAGAGGCGACCGAGCCCAAGCCGCCAGCGGCGCCGCGCGCGCGACGCAGCCGTCGTAGCTGATCCCCGAACCGCAGCCCTGGCTGCGGTTTTTTCTTGCCGGCCCGGCGGGGTATCAACGACCGGAAAAGTTGCTCGGTCCGCGATATGGTATTGGTATATATTGCCGACTTGCCGGTGCCATCCGCCGGCTTATTGCGAGGACACTTGGGCGATGAAATACCTGCTTGCCACCTGCCTGCTGGCCGGTGCCAGCCTGCCATCCGTGGCGGCGATGCGTGCGCCGGACGAGGCGCCGGCCGCGCTGGAGCGCAGCGAATCCTGCCGCTGGGACATCAACACCGGCAGCGATTGCCAGATCGAGCAGAGCATCACCGTGCTGCGCGAGGCCGGCCGCGACGACAATGGCACCCAGACGCTGTGGTCGGAGGCGGACGACCGGCTGGAGGTGAGCGTCGCCTACACGCAGCAGCCGGACGGCCAGCGCATCGCGGTATCGGCGCGCGACCGGCAGCAGGGCACCGCCCCGGGCGACAACGGCTTCGACGGCTACCAGTTCCTGAAGCTGGCCTTTCCGGAGGTCAAGGTGGGCAGCAAGCTGGTGCTGCACTACCGCCGCATCTCGCCGCTGGTCAAACCGTTTGCCATGCTGGCCAAGCGGCTGGTGCTGGGCAGCGACGACATGCGCTACGACCGGTTGCAGTATCGCGTCAGCTCGGCGCAGCCGCTGTTCTGGAAGCTGGATGACCCGCAGCAGCAGCTGGCGGTGCAGGCCAGCGATGATCGCCACCAGCTGCAGGTGCAGCTGCGCGCGCCGCTGTACCTGGCCACCACCGAAGGCAGCCGCCGCCTGAAGCTGCGCCGCCAGGCCCAGCTGGACATCAGCACCGTGGCGGATGCGCGTGAGGCGGAGCGGCCGGTGGCACAGGCCATCGCCCGGCTGTTGGCCGCGCCGCTGCCGCCGCTGGCACAGCGCGCGGTCACGGCCGCCTACGGCCAACCCTGGCAGCAGCAGGTGGCGCAGCTGCTGGAAAACGTCAACGACCGCATCCGCTACATGGGCGACTGGCGCATGTCGGAAAACGGCTCGGTGCCGTTCACGCTGGCGCAGATCGAGCAGCGCGGCTTTGGCGACTGCAAGGACATGGCGCTGACGCTGGCGGCCATGCTGCGCGCCGCCGGGCACAATGCCAGCGTGGCCTTCGTGCGCAGCGACTGGGACAACCGCCCGCCACTGCTGGCGACACTGGGCTATTTCAACCACGCCATCGTGCGGCTGAAAATCGGCGCCGACAGCTACTGGCTGGACCCGACCCGTAAGATCAATGCGCTGGGCAGCGTCGCCAATGGCCTGCAGGACCGGCTGGCCTTCGTGTTCACCCCGCAGGGCGAAGTCAGCGCGGAGCAGATTGCGGCCAACCTGCCGGCGGCCCGTTTCGAAGAGCAGGTGCAGGACTTCACCCCGCTGGCGGACGGGCGCTGGCGCATGCGCGGCAGCAATGTGCTGCACGGCCAGCAGGTGCGCGAGCTGTTCGAAGACGAGCTGAGCAGCAACCGCTCCGATGCCGACTCCACGCTGCTGCGCGATTACTTCCTGTTCCGCGACATGAACCTGCGCACGCTGAGCGTGGAGCGCGGCAACACCCAGCGCCTGGTCGCCAGCCCGTACACCGTGGCGGCGCAGGCCACCGTCAGCAACGTCACCCGCCCGCTGGGGCCGTACCGGATGGCCGATCTGCGCCTGCTCAGTGAGCGGGTGGAGGTGCTGCGCAACTACTACTCGCAGGACGGCGTCAGCGATTACTTCATGGAAGCCGGCGGCTACAGCGGGGTGACGCGGCTGCACGGCGTCAAGCCGCTGCTGCCGGCCCCCGGCTGCCGCGTGCAGTCGCGCTGGCTGGACTACGCTATCGCGCCGCTGGCGGTGGCCGACGGCATCGGCCTGCGTTACGAGCTGCAGCGCAAGGTGAACTGGGTTGGCCGCGACGAGCTGGCCAGCGCCGAGTTCAAGCAGATGCTGGAGCAGCTGGAAGAGTGCGACGCGCAGGCGCAGCTGCTGCTATACAAGTAAACGTCGCCACCGCCCGTGGCGCGCCGCCTGGAGCCGTCATGAAGCCTGCCTCGCCCCGCCGCGTGCTGCGGCAGCGCTTGCAACTGCTGCTGACGCACATCGGCAGCACCCTGCCGCAGCTGGCCGACAGCGCCAAGCCGGAGGCGCTGCACGACTTGCGCATCGCCCTGCGCCAGCTGCGCAGCCTGCTGCGCGTGCTGCAGGCGCTGCCGCACGGCCGGCCGCTGCGCGTCCTGGCGCGGCAGCTGGCGGCCTTCACCCGCGAAAGCAACGACTGGCGCGACCGCGAGGTGCGCCTGCAGCAGCTGCAGCAACTGGCGGCGCAGGCCGATAGCGCGCGCTTCGCCGCCTGGCGCCGGCATGAGGCGTTTGCCATTGGCGCCGGCAAACTGCAACTGGCGCGGCGGCAAGACGAGCTGGACGCGTTGCTGGCGGCGATCGCGCACCGCGGACTGCCATTGCTGCGCGCCAGGCCGGCACGGCTGCAGCGGCGGGTGCGGCAGGCGCTGCGCGACAGCCGCCGCGGCTACCGGCGCGCGCGGCGCCAGTGGCGGCAGCGGCCGGATCGCGCCGGGCGCATGCACGTGCTGCGGCTGCAGGCCAAGCGGCTGCGCTACCAGGTCGAGGTCTGCGAGGGTCTGCTGGGTAAGCGCTGGCGGCGGCGCGCGGCGCGCGCGCGCGACGATCAGCAGCGACTGGGCGAGCAGCGTGACCGCCAGCTGCTGCTGGCCAGCCTCAGGCGCGATGCGGTGCCGCTGCCCGCCGCGCTGCGCCGGCTGCTGGGCCTGGCGGGCTAGGGCGGCTGGCAGGCTGGCCGGCGGCTACTTGCGGCTTTTCTTCTCCAGCCCCGGTTCCGCGCGGACCCGGCTCTTGCGCGGCGTGGTGCTGGGCTCGCCCTTCTGGATGCGGTGCAGGCGGCGGCGGATCTCGTCGCTGTCCATCCAGATATCCTCGCCCTTGAAGATGCGTTCCAGCTCCTCGTCCGCCAGGAACGGCTTGCACACGTGGCGCATCACCTTGTCGAACCACTTGCTGCTGGCCAGCACCTGCGCCTGCTGCTCGTTGCCCTTGCCGATCGACGCCGACGAGTAGTTGTGGAACATCAGCTGGCAGGTGTCGTGCAGGATCAGCTCGTCGCCGGCCAGGAACAGCAGCGCGCCCATCGAGTAGGCGCGCGCCTCCAGGATGGTGATCACGTGCGCCGGGCTGGCGGCGATGTTGTTGATGATCTGCAGGCCGGTGTCGAAATTGCCGCCCGGCGTGTTCAGGTGCAGGAAGATCACATCGGTATTGCTGGCGCTGCGCAGGGTGTACAGCAGCTCGGTGTAGTGGATCGGGTCGCCGATCTCGCCGGACAGGTAAAACGAGATCTGCCGTACCGTGCCCTGCGCTTCGTAGCGCCGAAAGCGCGGCAGGCTTTCCTCGTCGTCGTCATCGTCGTCGTGCTGGCGGGGCAGGTTGCGCTGGAGGTGGCGGGACATGGCGGCTCCTTGGCTGAAGTGGCGAGCAAATACTCGGCAGCCATGTCTTGATGGTAGTGCCTGCCGCCGGCGCCTGCTGCCGGGCTGCAGGCAACACAACGGGGCCGCGCTGCGGCCCCGTTGCTGGCTGGGCGGATTACATGTCCAGCTTGGTGATGCGGGTGCCTTCCAGCGTCAGGTTGGCCATCAGCCCGGCATTGGTCATCACGAAGCCGATCACCGGCTGCTGCGCGGTGTTGAGGTCGATGTCGCCATTGGCGCCCACTTTCAGCAGCGCCACCGAGGCATCCACCCCGGCGGTCCAGCCATTGCCGGTGCGGAAGCGGTTCAGCGCATCCTGGGTCATGAACAGGAAAATGATGGCCTTGGACTGGGCGCCCAGCTGCCAGCCGAACGAGCCGCTGACGGTCTGGTAGTAGCCGGCGGGAGCACCGCCGATGCGCAGCGCGCCCTTGCCGTACTCACCGCCCACCACGAAACCGGCGGCCAGCACCGACGGAAAGATCAGCACCGCCTTGGCCTTGCCGACCAGCTCCTGCGAGCCGCGGGCATTGTGGTACAGCCGGGTGAGGGTGGCATCGTAGCCGGCATCGATCTCCTGTTTCTGGCTGGCGATGCTGGCGGCGCTGCTGCTGGTGGCGGGCTTGGTGGTGGACATGTAGCCACCGCCGCCGCTGCTGGCGCAGCCGGCCAGCAGCACGGCCAGCGCCGTGGCGGCGGCAAGGGATTTATGCAGGGTCATGGTGTACTCCTGACTGCGGCCAACGTTGGCCGCATGCGTGACACAACGAGGCGCAAACAGCGCCATCCTGCCCTTGTTATAGGCAACCAGCTGCACGCTATATGATTGATTGTGTTGCAGTTTGTGCCGTTTGCGTGACAGCGCCGGCTTAGCCCTGGCGCGCGCTGTCGCGCAGGAACAGCGAGAACAGCTCGCCCTGCGAGTTGATGCCCAGCTTGCTGTACAGGTGCTTGCGGTGGGCCTTCACCGTGTCGGTGGCGATGCCGAGGCGCTGCGCAATGCCCTTGGACGAGTAGCCGCTGAGCAGCAGCTGGCTGATTTCCAGCTCGCGCGCGGTGAGGTTGGCGCCGGGAAAGTGAAAGTGGCTGGCCGGGCTGCCGGGCAGCGGCGCCGGCCGCGGCTGCAGCTTGAGCTGGCATTCCAGCCGCCAGCGCTGCTTCAGCAGCGGAATCAGCCACTGGCTGAGCACCGCCAACAGCGCCAGGGCGGCGGGGGTGAAGCGCTGGGTGGCGCCCAGTGACAGGCACAGCGTGCGGCCGTCCTCCAGCAGGCAGTTGATCTGCAGCTCGTCTTCCACGATGTTGAGGCGGAAGTAGCGGTGGTAGTACTCGGTGCTGCGAAAGCGCTCCGCCGCCACCTCGTCCAGCCGCAGCAGCCCTTCCTTGCGCCGCTCGATGGCGGCGATGTAGAACGGGTCCAGCTGGTACAGGCCGGCGAGGTACTCGGCAAACAGCGGGTCCGGCTGGCCGTCTTCCTGCGGAATCTCCGCCAGCACCTGCGGCGGGCCGTCGGCGTGAAAGCACAGCGCCACCCAGCTGTTGAAATGCACGTAATCGGCTAGCAGGCGTGTCAGCCGCAGCCAGAAATCCTCGCGGTCCAGCGCCTCCAGCACGGTGCCGATGCCGCGGTGCCAGGCCAGATCGTCCAGATTCAGCATCCTGCTCCCCCTTCGAGGGTAACCCCCGCGTGTGATTTTGCCGCGCGCGGCGGCTTCATATACTGCCGGCACTGGCAGCGTGCCTGCCGGCCAGGCTGGCAGGGTACGGCAAGCCGGACACCCGCAACAAGTTGGCCGCAGCGTGGCGGCGGCCAGCCCCCCAACAAGGAGATGACTTTGCACATACAGTTGGCACAGATTCCGTTGCAGGACGGCGACACCGCCGCCAACCTGGCGCGGGTGCTGGCGCTGATCGCCAGCGCCCCGGCCGGCACCGACCTGATCGTGTTCCCGGAAACCACGCTGATGGGCTTTCCCAGCGCCGAGGAAATCGCCGCGGTGGCCGAGCCGCTGCATGGCCCGACGCTTGCCGCCGTGCAGCAGGCGGTGCGTGCGGCCAACGTGGCGGTGGCGATCGGCCTGGCCGAAGTGCTGGACGGCCGCTACTACAACACCACGGTATTGCTGACGCCGGAAGGCGTGCAGCTGGCCTATCGCAAGACCCACCTGTGGGCGTCGGACGTCGGCGTGTTCGAGCCGGGCAGCCAGCTGCCGGTGGCCACCTGGCGCGGCCGCAAGATCGGCATCCTGATCTGCTTCGACATCGAGTTCCCGGAAACCGCGCGCGCGCTGGCCAGCCAGGGCGCCGAGCTGCTGCTGGTCACCAACGGCAATATGGACCCGTACGGCCCGGTGCACCGCACGCTGATGACGGCGCGGGCGCTGGAAAACCAGCTGTTCGCGGTGATGGTGAACCGCTGCGGCAGCGGCGGCGGGCTGGATTTTGCCGGCGAGAGCATGGTGGTGACGCCGGGCGGCGACATCCAGCTGGCGCTGGGGCGCGACCAGGCGCTGGCCAGCACCACGCTGGATTTCGCGCTGCTGGACGCCAGCCGCCGCGACTACCACTACCTGTCACAACGCCGTATCGCGCTGGCCGGAGAAACCAGCGCCACCGCGGCGGGCGCTTCCGCCTTCCTGATTCCCTGATGTCTACATTGCCGGCCCGACCGCGCCGCAAGTAGCCGGCGGGCCAAGAGGAGAAATAGATGAGCACATTGAAACGATCGTTGACGCTCAGTTCGGTGGTGATGTTCGGCTTGGCCTACATGACGCCGATCATCGTGCTGGGCACCTTCGGCATCATGGCCGACAGCACCCACGGCAGCGTGGCCGGCGCCTATCTGCTGGCGCTGGTGGCCATGCTGCTGACCGCGCGCAGCTACGGCGTGATGGCGGCCGAGTTTCCGGTGGCCGGCTCCGCCTACAGCTACGTGCGCAAGGCCATCAGCCCCAAGGCCGGTTTCCTGGTCGGCTGGGCGGTGCTGCTGGACTACCTGTTCCTGCCGATGGTGATCTGGCTGTTCGGCGCGGTGTACCTCAACAGCGCCTTTCCGCAGCTGCCGATGGCGCTGTGGATCATCGGCTTCATCGTGATTACCACCGCCATCAATATCATCGGCATCAAGCTGGCCAACACCGTCAACTACCTGATGATGCTGATCCAGATGCTGGTGTTGCTGGCGTTCGTGGCGCTGGCGCTGCATTACGTGTGGGGCGATCCGGGCAAATCGCTGTTCAGCCTGGCGCCGCTGTACCAGGCCGGGGTGCCGCATGGCCTGCTGCTGGCCGGCGCGGCGATTGCCTGTTACTCCTTCCTCGGCTTTGACGCGGTGACCACGCTGACCGAGGAAACCATCAACCCGAAGCAAGTGATTCCGCGCGCCATCATGCTGATCACCCTGCTGGGCGGCGGCATCTTCGTGGTCAGCGCCTACGCGGTACAGCTGGCGCACCCCGGCTACCAGTTTGTCTCCACCGATGCCGCGGCGGCGGAAATCGCCAAGAACATCGGTGGCGACATCTTCGTGTCCATCTTCCTGATCGGCCTGATCATCGGCCAGTTCGCCTCCGGGCTGTCGGCGCAGGCCAGCGCCTCGCGCCTGCTGTACGCCATGGGCCGCGACGGCGTGCTGCCGGGCGCGCTGTTCGGCCAGCTCAGCGCGCGCTTCCAGACCCCGGTGGCCGCCATCCTGCTGTGCGGCGCGGTGGCGCTGTTGGCGCTGTTGATGGACGTGACCACCTCGGTGTCGTTCATCAACTTCGGCGCCTTCCTGGCGTTCAGCTGCATCAACCTGGCGGTGATCGCGCACTTCTACCTGCGCCGCCGCAGCCCGGCGCCGCGCGACTTTCTCAACTACCTGTTGCTGCCGGCACTGGGTGCGCTGGCCGATCTGTGGCTGCTGGTGAGCCTGGACCAAAAGGCGCTGACGCTGGGGCTGGTGTGGCTGGGGCTGGGCACGCTGTATCTGGCCTACCTGACCGGCGGTTTCCGTCGCAATCCGCCGGAGATGGACTTCTCCGAGGCCTGAGGCCGGGCGGGAGCGGCTGGCTGGCCGGCGATCCGCTCCCGGAAACCGCTGCGGCCAACCTTGGCGTCAAGGTTGGCCGCAGGCACTGCCGGCGCGTCTCAATCGTCGCCGCCGGCGTGGAAACCGTAACGCGCCTTCAGCGCGTCGATCTGTCGGCGGTGGCTGGCGAGGAAGCGCCTGAACTCCTCGGCGACGGTCGCGTGCTTGATGGTCGACAGATACCAGAAGCCGGAGGCATGCGGCAGCGCCGGGTCGTAGCGCACCGGCGCGGTGTCGGTCTTGCGGATGCGCGACCAGTAATAGCGGGCGATGCGGGTGTTCATGTAGGCGCCGTCCACGCGGCGGCTGATCAGCTTCTGGTACAGGGTGTCGTACTGCGACACCTCCTCCTGCCGCAGCGCCCCGCTGTTCAACAGCTGCTGGTAGGGGTAGGGGGTGAAGCCCAGCGGCACGCCCAGCACTTTCAGCTGTGCCAGGCCCTTGCCCAGCCGCTCCGGGTTCACCAGCACGCCGTCGGTGAACGGCAGCATCGGCACGTAGCGGATCGCCACATGCTGCTTGAGCTCGGCCACCCAGTTGGGATTGTCCGGAAAGCTGAAATCCAGCTTGCCGGCCACGAACAGCATGTCGCGGCGCTTCAGCGGGTAGACGCGGTAGTGGAAGGTGTAGCCGTGCTCGCGGGCGAAGGCGTCCAGGATGTCGCGGCCCAGCCCGCGGTACTGCTCGTTCTGGTAGCTGGAGTAGGGCAAGAAGTTCGGATAGTCCTCGACGCCGACGCTGAACTCGCCGGCCGCGCCCGCCAGGCTGCTGCCGGCCGCGGCCAGCAGGCCGGCGGCCAGTAGCCTGGCGCCGCGCGGCAGCGTCAGCACGATGTGCCCCGGCGGCGGCAGTCTGGGCGCCGCGCGCTCATGCCAGTTCCTTCAGCAGCTCTTTGATCTTCACGATGCGCTGCGCCACCTCCGGCAGCGGCTGCTCCACCCGCAGCTTGTCCTGGCCGGCCAGCTTGTAGTGCCGCTTGCTCTGGATCAGCATGATGATCTTCACCGGGTCGATCGGCGGGTTCTTCACGAAGCTGAGCTGGATCGCCACTTCGCTGGCGTCCAGTTTCTGGATGCCCATTTCCTTTGCGGCCAACCTCAGACGGTGGCTTTCGATCAGCGTCTTCACGCTTTGCGGCGGCAGGCCGAAGCGGTCGATCAGCTCCTCGTGGATGGCGTCGATTTCGTCTTCGCCCTCGCAGGTGGCCAGCCGCTTGTAGATCACCAGCCGCTCGTGCACGCCGGGGCAGTAGTCGTCCGGCAGCAGCGCCGGGCTGTGCAGATTGATCTCGGTGGTGACGCCAAGCGGCGCGTCCAGGTCCGGCTCGCGGCCCTTTTTCAGGTCGCGCACCGCCTGCTTGAGCATTTCGGTGAACAGCGAAAAGCCCACTTCCTGCATCTCGCCGGACTGGCCTTCGCCCAGCACCTCGCCGGCGCCGCGAATCTCCAGATCATGCATCGCCAGGTAGAAGCCGGCACCCAGCTCCTCGGAGGCCTGGATCGCCTCCAGCCGCTTCTGCGCATCCTTGGTCATGCCGTCCGGGGTCAGCAGGTAGGCATAGGCCTGGTGATGGCTGCGGCCAACCCGGCCGCGCAGCTGGTGCAGCTGCGCCAGGCCGAACTTGTCGGCGCGGTTGATCAGGATGGTGTTGGCGTTAGGGATGTCGATGCCGGTCTCGATGATGGTGGAGCACAGCAGTACGTTGTCACGCTGCTGCAGGAAATTGCGCATCACCTGTTCCAGCTCGCGCTCGCGCAGCTGGCCGTGCGCCACGCCGATGCGCGCCTCCGGCACCAGTTCGCTGAGCTTCTCGCGCATGTTCTCGATGGTGTCCACCTCGTTGTGCAGGAAGAACACCTGCCCGCCGCGCTTGAATTCGCGCAGCATCGCCTCGCGGATGATGCCGTTGCGGCTGGGGCTGACGAAGGTTTTCACCGCCAGCCGGCGCGACGGCGCGGTGGCGATGGCGGAGAATTCGCGCAGCCCTTCCAGCGCCATCGACAGCGTGCGCGGAATCGGCGTGGCGGTGAGGGTGAGCACGTCGACGTTGGCGCGCAGGCGCTTGAGCTGCTCCTTCTGCCGCACGCCGAAGCGGTGTTCCTCGTCGATGATCACCAGCCCCAGGTTGTGGAAGCTGACATCCGGCTGCACCAGCTTGTGGGTGCCGATCACGATGTCTATCGTGCCGGCGGCCAGGCCTTCCATCGCCTGCTTCACTTCCTTGGCGCTCTTGAAGCGCGACAGCTCGGCGATCTTCACCGGCCAGTCGGCAAAGCGGTCGCTGAAGTTCTGGAAATGCTGCTCGGCCAGCAGGGTGGTGGGTACCAGCACCGCCACCTGCTTGCCGCCCATCACCGCCACGAAGGCGGCGCGCAGCGCGACTTCGGTCTTGCCGAAGCCGACGTCGCCGCATACCAGCCGGTCCATCGGCCGGCCGCTGGTCATGTCGCCGATCACCGCCTCGATGGCGGCGGCCTGGTCGATGGTTTCCTCGAAGCCGAAGCCGGCGGCGAAGGCATCGTAGTCGTGGTGGCTCAGCGTGAAGGCGTGGCCCTCGCGCGCCGCGCGCTGCGCGTACAGGTTCAACAGCTCGGCGGCGGTGTCGCGCGCCTTTTCCGCAGCGCGCTTCTTGGCCTTGTCCCACGCCGGGCTGCCCAGCCGGTGCAGCTGCACGTTGTCGCTGGCGTTGCCGGCGTAGCGGCTGATCAGCTGCAGCTGCGCCACCGGCACGTACAGCGTGGCGCCCTCGGCGTACTCCAGCTGCATCATCTCGGTTTCGCCCTCGCCCAGGTCGATGGACACCAGGCCGAGGTAGCGGCCGATGCCGTGCGCTTCGTGCACTACCGGGTCGCCGATCTTCACCTCGGCCAGGTCGCGCAGCATGGCGTCGGCGCTGGCCGCCTTGCGGCGCTTGGCGTGGCTGCGCGCCACGTGCTGGTACAGCTCGGCCTCGGTGACGATGGCAAGGTTGGCCGCAGCCAGCTCGAAGCCGCTGTATAGCGGCGTCACCGCCAGCGCCAGCCGCTCGTCGCTGGCCTGGAACGCGGCCCAGCTGTCCACGGTGGCCGGCTGGATGCCGTTGTCGCGCAGGAACTGCAGCAGGGTTTCGCGCCGGCCCAGGCTTTCGGCGCCGATCAGCACCCGGCCCGGCTGCTGCTGCAGGTAGGTGGCGAGCTTGCCCAGCGGGTTGTCGGCGCGGCGGTCCACGCCCAGCTCCGGCAGGCGCTGGTAGTGCGGGCTGTCTCCGTCGGCGGCCAGCTCGAAGCGGGCATAGGGCTTGATGGCGGCCATCAGCTCGTCCGGGCGCAGGAAGATGTCGGCCGGCGGCAGCACCGGCCGCTCCGGCGCGCCCTGCGCCATCTGGTGGCGCGACTGCGCATCGCGCCAGAAATTCTCCGCCTCGGCCAGCACGTCGCCGTGCAGCACCAGGCCCGCCGCACTGCCCAGGTAGTCGAACACGCTGGCGGTGTCGTCGAAGAACAGCGGCAGGTAGTACTCGATGCCGGCCGGCCACAGCCCGGCGGACACGTCCTTGTAGATGCGGCTCCTAGACGGGTCGCCCTCGATGCGCTCGCGGTAGTGCTGGCGGAAGGCGGTGATGCCGGCTTCGTCGCTGGGGTATTCGCGTGCCGGCAGCAGGCGGATCTCCGGCACCGGGTACAGCGTGCGCTGGCTGTCCGGGTCGAAGGTGCGCAGGCTGTCGATCTCGTCGTCGAACAGGTCGATGCGGTAGGGCAGGCTGCTGCCCATCGGGAACAGGTCCACCAACCCGCCGCGGATGGAGAACTCGCCCGGCGCCACCACCTGCGACACGTGCTGGTAGCCGGCCACCACCATGTCGGCGCGCAGCTTGTCCACGTCCAGTCGCTGCTTCTGCTTCAGCCAGAAGGTGCGGCCAACCAGGTAGCTCAGCGGTGCCAGCCGCGACAGCACGGTGGAGACCGCGGCGATCACCACGTCGCACTCGCCATTGCGGATTTGCCACAGCGTGGCTAGCCGCTCCGACACCAGGTCGCCATGTGGCGAAAAGTGGTCGTATGGCAGCGTCTCCCAGTCCGGTAATAGTGCAATGCGCAAATCGGGGCGGAAGAACGGCAACTCCGCCTGCAGGCGCTGTGCGTCTTGGGCGCTGGCGGTGAGCACCAGCATGGGCAGGCCGGATTGCGGCAGTGCAGCAAGCAGCGCGCTGTCGGCGCTGCCTGCCGGCAGGGCGAGGCGGGTCTTGTGGGCGGCCGGCGGCCAGGCGGGCATCGGTGTGGTCATATCGCTACACATTCGCAAAGAGGCGGGTATTATAGAGCGGCGCCGGAATCCAGGCTGCGCAAGACAGCCAACACCACACATATACAGCTTCCGGCCGCATACCCGTGTACTGCAATCCGTTGTTATTGCCATCGCCGCCCCCTGCCGCTGGTAGCCGGGGTACGGGTAGCTTTTCTTTGAAGCGGGGAGACGTGGACAAATCCACTGTAAGCGCGATGATTTTCTTTGTCGGCGGCATGCTGCTGTGGCCGGGAGACTGGCAGCATGCGCTATTACCGGGCGCCTTCATCGCCCATGCCGCCCTGGCCTGGCGTTTTGCCGCCGGCCGCTTCCAGGTGGTGTGGTGGTGGGGCGTGCCGGCAACGGCGGTGGCGCTGCTCAGCATGCCGCTGCTGCCGGCGCTGCTGTGGTCGGCCTCGTTCGGCGTCATGCTGCTGGCGCTGCATATCGTGCTACCGGGCAGCCATTTCCGTCTCGATTCCCTGTCTGCGCTCGCCCGCCTGCTGCAGCGCCTGCTGCTGCCGGCGCTGCTGGTCAATGCCACGCTGTGGCCGCTGCTGGATGTGGCCGAGGCGCTGCGCAGCCTGCTGCTGCTGTGGCTGTCGCTGTCCTTGCTGGTGCCGCTGCTGTATGCCGGCTTTCCCGCCGTGCAGGCGCGCCGCGAACTGCTGGCGCTGCTGGCGCTGGCGGCCACCTTGGCCGCCACCCTGTGGTGGCTGGGGCGCGGCGACTGCGCCACCAGCTGTCAGTTGCTGTTGCTGCCGGTGCTGTTCCTGGCCGCCATCCGCGCCGGGCTGGTAGGCGTGGCCGGCAGCGGCACGCTGTACCTGTTCATTTTCTCGCTGCCGGCGCTGCTGGGCGGCGCGGTGTGGGGCGTGGCGGCCAACCTTGGCAACACGCTGGCGCTGCTGCTGTTCGGCCTGCTGGCGCTGGTGGTGGCGGTGTTCGGCGATGGCTACCGCCGCCGCGAGCGGCTGCTGCAGGATGTGCAGGCGCGCTTCGAATCGCTGCTCAACCAGAGCACCAGTCTGATGACGCTGAAGGACCCGGACGGCCGTTACCTGCTGGTGAACCTGAACTTTGCCCGCCTGCTGGGGCTGCCGCAGCAGTTCCTGAAAGGCCGCACCGCGCGCGAGCTGTTTGCGCCGGACGAGGCCGGAGTGATCAACAGCCACGACCAGCAGGTGATGCGCAGCCTGGAGTCGCGCCAGTTCGAACAGCCGATCACCGTCAACGGCCGCCATTACCTGATGCTGTCCAGCGTGTTTCCGCTGTTCGACAGCGACGGCCTGCCGGCCGGGGTGGGCAGCATCTCGGTGGACATCAGCCAGCGCGCCGAGGAAGAACGCCAGCTGCAGGAGGCGATGGACCAGTACCGCGCGGTGGTGGAGCAGTCGCTGGTGGGCATCTACATCACCCAGCATGAAAAGCTGGTGTACGTGAACCCCAAGCTGGCGGCGATGGCCGGCTACCAGCCGGAGGAGGTGGCCGGCTGCACCATCGACGAGATGCTGATGCCGGGCGAGGACGAGCGCATCCGCGCGCAGATCCGCCGCCGCATCCGCGAAAACATCCAGGTGATGTACTACACCACGCGCATCCGCCATCGCAACGGCGAGGCGGTGGATGTCGAGGTGCACAGCCGGCTGTTCGACTACCACGGCGACAAGGCCATCATCGGCGTGATGATGGACATCTCCGACCGCATCGCCGCCAACGCCGAGCTGCGACTGGCGACCACGGTGTTCGACAACGCCACCGAGGGCATCCTGGTTACCGATGGCGAAGGCCGCATCGTGATGGTGAACCAAGCGTTCACCCGCATTACCGGCTTTGCGCAGGATCTGGCCATCGGCCGCGTGTCGCGCATGCTGCGCACCGCCAACCGCGAGCGCAACCGCGCGCTGCAGGAGGCGCTGGAGCGCGACGGCCACTGGAAGGGCGAGATGTTCGACCGCCGCCAGAACGGCGACCCGTACATTGCCGAGCTGTCGATCAGCGCGGTGCGCGACCCGTTCGGCCAGCTGTCGCACTATGTCGGCGTGTTCTCCGACATCACCGGCCGCAAGCAGGCCGAGGACCGGCTGCAGTTCCTCGCCAGCCACGACCCGCTGACCCGGCTGCCCAACCGCAGCGCGCTGATCGAGGCCATCGACACCGCCATCCTGGAGGCGGAGGAGGACGAGCCGCGGCTGGCGCTGATGTTCATCGACCTGGACCGCTTCAAGCTGATCAACGACTCCTTCGGCCACCAGGCCGGCGACGAGGTGCTGCACGAGATCGCCGCGCGCCTGACGCAGTCCACCGAGCGCTTCGGCCTGGTGGCGCGCCTGGGCGGCGACGAGTTCACCCTGGTGGTGCGCGACTTCGACGGCCACGGCAGCCTGGGGCGCATGGCCGAGGAAGTGTTGGCCGCACTCACCCGGCCGATCCGCATCGAGGAGCACGAGGTGTTCGTCAGCGGCAGCATCGGCATCAGCGTCTACCCCAACGACGGCGTGGACGCCGCCTCGCTGCTGAAGAACGCCGACGCGGCGATGTACCGCGCCAAGGAGGCCGGCAAGAACACCTACCAGTTCTTCGACGCGCAGATGAACGCGCAGACCTTCGAGCGGCTGCTGATGGAAAGCGGCCTGCGCCAGGCGCTGGAGCGGCAGGAGTTCGAGCTGCATTACCAGCCGCAGCTGTCCTGCGACGGCCAGCGGCTGGAAGGGGTGGAGGCGCTGCTGCGCTGGCGCCACCCGCAGCTGGGGCTGGTGCCGCCGGGGCGCTTCATCCCGCTGGCGGAGGAAACCGGGCTGATCAAGCCGATCGGCGCCTGGGTGCTGCGCGAGGCCTGCCACCAGATGGTGGCGTGGGACAAGATGGGGCTGTGCGTGCCGCGGCTGGCGGTCAACCTGTCGGCGCGGCAGTTCGAGCAGCAGACGCTGCTGAACGAGGTCAACGACGTGCTGGCGGTGACCGGCCTGGCCGCCTCGCGGCTGGAGCTGGAAATCACCGAGAGCATGCTGATGCACAACCCGCAGGAGGCGGTGTCGCTGCTGCGCGAGCTGAAGGCACTGGGGGTGAAGCTGTCGATCGACGACTTCGGCACCGGCTATTCCTCGCTGTCCACCCTCAAGCGCTACCCGCTGGACTACCTCAAGGTGGACCGCTCCTTCGTCGAGGGGCTGCCGGACGACGAGGACAGCGCGGCGATCACCGAGGCCATCATCGCCATGGCACGCAAGCTCAAGTTCACGGTGATTGCCGAAGGGGTGGAGACCGCGGCGCAGAGCGTGTTCCTGGCCAATGCCGGCTGCGCCATCCTGCAGGGCTACTACTACAGCCGGCCGCTGCCGGTGGCGCAGTTGCAGCAATGGTTGGCCGCACGGCAGCCGGCCTTGGCGGAAATCGTGCGTTAGCAGGTAGAATGCGCGGCTATTTCGATCGACGGCGGTGCCCCATGAGCAACAAGAAACTGATCCACGGCTTCCATGCCGTCAATGCCCGGCTGTGGCAGAACCCGAAAAGCGTGCTGGAAGTGTTTCTGGCCGGCGGCCGCCAGGATGCGCGCGCGCAGGCGGTGCTGGACAAGGCCGCCGGCGAGGGTGTGAAGGCGCACATCGTCGACAAGGAGCGGCTGGACAGCATGACTGGCAAGGCGCGTCACCAGGGCGTGGTGGCGATGATCGACGCCAACCAGAACTTCGTCACCCTGGAGGACGTGCTGGACAACCTGGCTGAGCCGCCGCTGCTGCTGATCCTCGACGGCGTTACCGACCCGCATAACCTCGGCGCCTGCCTGCGCGTGGCCGACGCCATGGGCGCGCATGCGGTAATCGCGCCCAAGGACCGCTCCGCCACCCTCAACGCCACCGTGTCCAAGGTGGCCTGCGGCGCTGCCGAGGTGGTGCCCTACATCACCGTCACCAATCTGGCGCGCACCCTGCGCGACCTGAAGGACGCCGGGGTGTGGATCGCCGGCACCACCATGGAAGCCGATACCGACCTGTACCACTTCGACGCCGCCGGCCCGCTGGCCTGGGTGATGGGCGCCGAGGGCGAGGGCATGCGCCGGCTGACCCGCGAACACTGCGACGTGCTGGTGTCGATCCCGATGTTCGGCACCGTGGAAAGCCTCAACGTGTCGGTGTCCTCCGGCATGGTGCTGTCCGAAAGCCGCCGCCAGCGGGTGCTGAAGGCCGGCTGAAGCCGCTGCCAAGGTTGGCCGCAGGCGGTGCGCTTGCGGCCAACCTTGTTCCGTTTTCCGGCGCCGGTGGCGGCCTAGTCTTCCGCCCAGCGCGCCTTGATCTCCAGCATGGCCGGCAGTTGTGCGCAGAACAGTGCCACCAGCGCCGGATCGAAATGCTTGCCGGCCTGCTCGCGGATGTAGGCCACCGCCTCCTCCACCGGCCATGCCGGCTTGTACGGCCGCACGCTGGTCAGCGCGTCGAACACGTCGGCAATGGCGACGATGCGCGCCTCCAGCGGAATCGCCTCGCCGGCCAGGCCGTGCGGGTAGCCGCTGCCGTCCCACTTCTCGTGGTGGTATTCCGCCACCCGCCGCGCCATCTGCAGCAGGCTGGAGCTGTCCTCGCCGATGATGCGCGCGCCGATGGCGGCGTGCTGGCGCATCAGCACCCACTCCGCCTCGTCCAGCTTGCCCTTCTTCTGCAGCACGGCATCCGGCACGCCGATCTTGCCGATGTCGTGCATCGGCGCCGCGTTCAGCAATTCGTCGGCCTGCTGTTCGCCCAGGCCGGCAGCCAGCGCCAGCACGTGCGAGTAGTGGCTCATGCGCAGCACGTGCAGCCCGGTCTCGTTGTCCTTGTACTCCGCCGCCATGCCCAGGCGCTGGATGATCTGCAGCCGGGTGGCGCGCAGCTCCTCCACCCGCACCAGCGACAGGTGGGTGCGCACCCGGGCACGCACGATGGCCGGGCTGACCGGCTTGCTGATGTAGTCCACCGCGCCGGCGGCAAAGCCTTCCGCCTCGTCGTTCACGTCGGCCAGCGCGGTGACGAAGATCACCGGCACCGTGGCGGTGGCCGGCGTCGCCTTCAGCCGGCGGCAGGCTTCCAGCCCGGTCATGCCGGGCATCATCACGTCCAGCAGGATCAGATCGGGGCGCTCGCTGTGTGCCAGCGCCAGCGCCTTGTCGCCATCGCGGGCGAACAGCAGCCGGTAGTCCTGCTGCAGGATGGCGCGCAGGATCTGCAGGTTGGTCGGTTCGTCGTCCACCAGCAGCAGGGTGGGACGGTGGTCGGCGGGAATCTGGCTCACGATGCGGCTCCGGTGCTGGCGCCCAGCTGTGCCTCGATGGCGGCCAGCTGGCTTAGCGCCTGTTCAAAGTCAAACATTTCCACGGCCTGTTGCAGGGGCGCGAACAGGCTGCCCGGCAGCTGCTGCTGCAGCGCGGCCAGGCTGGCGTCGTCGAATTCGCCGTGGCGGCAGGCATTGGCCAGCGCCTGCAGCAGCGGCTGCAAGGCGGCCAGCTCCGCGGTGCGTACCGTGTCGGCGGCCGCGCTGGGCGGCGCCGGCAGCTCGGCGGCGATGGCGGCCACGGCGGCGCTGATGGCGTCGGCACTGGCCGGCGGGCAGTGCGCCTGCTGCTCGATGTCGCCGAGCAGTGCCGCCAGCCGTTGCAGCCCAAGGTTGGCCGCAGCGCCCTTGACGCGGTGCGCCAGCGCGCTGCACGCCTCCGGTGCGGCCTGGCGCAGCGCGTCGGCAAGCCGCGCCTGCTCGGCGGCAAAGCGCTGCAGGCGCGGCAGCAGCGCCTGGCGGCTGCCCCAGCGCTGGCTGGCGCCGGGCCAGTCGATGTCGGCCAGTGCCGTTGCCGGTTCAGGCTGCGCGCCGGACTCTGCTGTATCCGGCTGGCGCAGCACGCGGGCGATCTCGGCATACAGCTGCGGCATGTCCACCGGCTTGCCGGCAAAACCGTTCATGCCGGCGGCGCCGGCCTCGCGGCGGTCTTTTTCCAGCACGCTGGCGGTCAGGGCGATTACCGGGGTGGCGGCGCGCTGCTGCAGCCGCTCGTCGTCGCGGATGCGGCGGGTGGCCTGCAGGCCGTCCAGCAGCGGCATCTGCACGTCCATCAGTACCACGTCGAAGCGCTGCTGCCGGTACAGCTCGCAGGCCTCCTCGCCGTTGCGCGCCGTCCACACCCGGTGGCCGTCGCGGCTGAGCGCCAGCTGCAGCAGCTCCAGGTTCTGCGGCACGTCGTCGGCCACTAGGATGTCCAGCGCCGGCAGCCGGCTTTGCGGCGCGGCGGGCGCGGTGCGCATCTCGTTCCTGGCCGGCGGCAGCGGTAGCTGCACGCTGAAGCAGCTGCCGACGCCGGGCTGGCTGCTGGCGTGGATGTGGCCGCCCATCAGCTCCACCAGCTGGCGGGCGATGGTGGTGCCCAGGCCGGTGCCGCCGAAACGCCGCGCCATGCTGGCGTCGGCCTGGGTGAACGGCGCGAAGATGTGCGGCAGCCGCTCCGGTGCGATGCCGATGCCGGTGTCGAGCACACTCAGCTGCAGGCCGCCGCGCTCCGCGCGCAGGCGCAGGGTGACGCTGCCGTGTTCGGTGAATTTCACCGCATTGCCCAGCAGGTTGGTCAGCACCTGGCGCAGGCGCAGCGCATCGCCGTGGCAGCCGTCCTGCAGCTCTTCCGGGTAGTCCAGCTGCAGCGTCAGGCCTTTTTGCTCCGCCTGCAGCTGCAGTGCGGCCAACACCTGCTGGCACAGCTCGCGCAGCGAGAAGTCGTGCCGCTCCAGCTCGATGGCGCCGCGCTCCAGCTTGGCGGTGTCGAGGATGTCGTTGAGCAGGCCCAGCAGCGAGCGCGCCGACTGGCGCACGGTGTCGAGGTGGCGGCGCTGCTGCTCGTCCAGCCGGCTGCCCAGCAGCAGCTCGGTGAAGCCGATGATGGCGTTCATCGGGGTGCGGATCTCGTGGCTCATATTGGCCAGGAACATGCCCTTGGCGCTGGCCGCCTGTTCCGCGGTGTCGCGCGCCTGCAGTAGGTCGTTTTCCATCGCCTTGCGCCCGCTCAGGTCGCTGGCCAGCTTGACGATCTTGCACGGTTTGCCGTCGGCGTCGAGGATGGGGTTGTAGCTGGCGTGGATCCAGAATTCGTGGCCGTCGCGGGCCAGGCGGCAGTACTCGCCCTGCACGAATTCGCCGCGCCGCAGCGTATCCCAGAATGCCTGGTAGGCGGCGCTGTCCGCCTCCTGCGGCCGGCACAGCATGCGGTGATGTTGGCCGCAGAGCTCATCCAAGCGGTAGCCGCTCAGGCGCAGGAAGTTGTCGTTGGCGTCTAGGATGTGGCCGTCGAGGTCGAATTCCACCACCGCCATCGCCAGGCGCATGGCCTGCACGATGCCTTCGAATTCGGCGTTGCGCAGCTTGGAGGCGGTGACGTCGATGATGACGCCGTCTATCCACTGTGCGTTGCCGTCCTCGTCGTAGACGCCGCTGGCGCTTTCCGACACCCAGCGCTCGCTGCCGTCGCGGTGCTGCAGCCGGTATTCCAGCACGTAGGGCTGCCGCGTCGCCAGCGCCTGCTGCACCTGCGCGCGTACCCGCGCCAGGTCGTCGGGGTGGATGATGTCGGCAAAGCTGTGGCCGCCCTGCATGAAGCTGGCGGTGTCCCAGCCGGTGAGGGTTTCCACCGCGTCGCTGATGAACAGCTTGCTCCACGCCTGGTCGACGCGGCTGCGGAAGGCGACGCCGGGGATGTTGCCGATCAGGGTGCGGTACTGCGTTTCGCGGGCGCGCAGCTCGCGCTCCATCGCCTTGTGCTCGCTGATGTCGGTGATGAAGCCGACGAACAGCGGCTGGCCCGGCGTTTCGGCGCGGCCTACCGCCAGCCGCACCGGCAGCAGGCTGCCGTCGCGGCGCATGGCGGTGACTTCGCGGCCCTGGCCGATCACCTTGGCGTGGCCGGTGCGCAGGTAGTTGGCCAGGTAGCCATCGTGGCCGGAGCGGTACGGTTCCGGCATCAGCATATTGATGTTGCGGCCAACCAGTTCGCTCTCCTGCCAGCCGAACAGCCGCTCGGCGGAGTGGTTCAGGTTCTGGATCCGGCCCTGGTGGTCGATGGTGATGATGCCGTCCACCGCGGTATTGACGATGGCGCGCAGCCGCGTTTCGCTGTCCAGCTTCTGGGTGTATAGCTGGCGGTAGTGCAGGAAGGCGTTGCCGGCCAGCACGAACACGCTGCTGGACACGGTGATCAGCCCCACCGCCAGCGCCAGCAGGGTGTTGTGGTTCATGCCGGCCACGTAGTCCAGCTGCGGCGTGCCGATGAAGCGCGCCGCCGCCATGCCGGTGTAGTGCATGCCGGCAATGGCCAGCCCCATCACCAGCCCGCCCAGCAGGATGGCCTGGTTGACGCTGAAACGGCCGCGGCGGCGCAGGCCGAAGCGTATCCACAGCGACAGCATCGCCAGCGCCACCGCCACCAGCAGCGAGGCGGCGAACCATAGCGGGTCGTAGCGCAGCAGCGGCGACATCACCATGGCCGCCATGCCGCTGTAGTGCATGGTGCCGATGCCGGCGCCGACCAGCACGCCGCCGCCGATCAGCTGCCAGCGGTTGATTTCGCGGTGCGAGATCAGGTTCAGCGCCACCCAGGATGCCAGCACCGCCGGCAGCATGGACAGCAGGGTGGTGTCGTAGCGGTAGTTCACCCGGGTGCAGATTTCGAAGGCCAGCATGCCGATGAAGTGCATGGCCCAGATGCCGCCGCCCAGCGCCAGCGAGCCGGAGGCCAGCGCCGTCTGCCGCATGGCGGTGGAGCGCGCCAGCCGTGCCAGGCCGGAGACCTGCAACGCCATGCACGACGACAGGATGGCGATCAGCAGCGACAGCGCCACCAGCCAGGGGTGGTAGCTGCCCAGCAGCAAGGGGGTGGCGGCGCCATCGCGCAGCAGGAAAAAGTCGAGCATGGCAGCTGGAGTTGGGGGTGGGGTGCCCATGTTAGCGTGCACCGCTGGTCGAGTTAACTGGCATTGCGCTGTTACCGCGCTGGTCATATACCGTATGGGGGTATATTATGGTGCTGTTGATACCCCGGAGCGAACGATGCAACGCCGCGACTTTCTGCACCTGGCTGCCGCCACCGGCGCCAGCTGGCTGGCCCCGCAGGCCCTGGCCGAAGAATTCCCCATGGTGATCGCCGGCAGCGACCACGCTGCCATGGGTCACAGCATGCCGCCGCCGGCCGCGCCGCAGGGCGGGCCGTTGCCGCCGCTGCCGGCCGGGGAGCATCTGCCGCCGCTGCCGCTGCTGTCCAACCAGGCACAGGCATCGGGCCGCTTCAGTGCCAGCCTGGAGGCAGCGCCGCTGCAGGCCGCGCTGTGGGGCGACGGCCGCCAGACCACGTTCTGGGCCTATAACGGCAGCCTGCCAGGGCCGCTGATCGAGCTGTGGGAGGGCGACCAGCTGGAGATCGCGTTCCGCAACGGTCTGGCGCAGCCCACCACCATCCACTGGCACGGCATGCCGGTGCCGCCGGAGCAGGACGGCAACCCGCACGAGCCGGTGCTGCCCGGTGCGCAGCGCCAGTATCGCTTCAGCCTGCCAGCCGGTTGCGCCGGCACCTACTGGTATCACCCGCACCCGCACGGCCACACCGCCGAGCAGGCGTTCCGCGGTCTGGCCGGCGCGGTGATCGTGCGCAGCAAGAACGATCCGCTGCGCCATCTGCCGGAACAGCACCTGCTGTTCTCCGACCTGAAACTGGACGACGACGGCCAGGTGGCGGCCAACAGTATGGCCGACCTGCACGATGGCCGCGAAGGGCAGTATCTGCTGATCAACGGCGCCTGGCAGCCGATGATTCCGCTGGCGCAGGGCGAGCGCCAGCGCTGGCGGCTGTGGAACGCCAGCAGCAGCCGCATCCTCAAGCTGGCGCTGCCGGCGCACGAGGTGTTGCTGGTGGGCAGCGACGGCGGCCTGCTGGCCGAAGGGCAGGCGATCGACAGCCTGCTGCTGCCGCCGGGCGGGCGCGCCGAGCTGGTGGTGACTGGGCGCTTCCGCGACGGCGTGCCGGCCGGGCTGATCAGCCAGCCGTATCGCCGCGGCAAGATGATGCATGCCGAGCAGCAGCAGGACGAGGTGGTGGCCGGCATCATGCGTCACGGCATGAAGCCGACCCAGGCGCTGCCGGTCAGCCTGCGCTCCATCGCGCCGCTGGGCGCGCCGGGCTTCCGTCGCCGTATCGTGCTGTCGGAAAACATGGCCGACCCCAAGGCGATGTTCCTGATCAACGGCCGCAGTTACGACATGGACCGCATCGACGGCAGCGGCAAGGTTGGCCGCATCGAGGAGTGGGAGGTGCAGGGCAACGCGCACATGGATCACCCGTTCCACCTGCACGGCACCCAGTTCCAGGTAGTGGCGCGCACCGTGGACGGCATGTGGGAAGACGAGCCGTTCCTGGCCTGGCGCGACGTGGTCAATGTGGCGGCGAACGAGTCGGTGCGGCTGCGCTTCGTGCAGAGCCTGCCGGGGTTGCGCATGTTCCACTGCCATATCCTGGAGCATGAGGATCAGGGCATGATGGCGCAGATCGATTTTCTGGCGGAGTGACCATGACAGAGCCACACGATGATTGCTGCAGCCACAAGCAGGTGGTGCAGCCGGACAAGGCGGCGCTGCTGAAGCGGCTGGCGCGGCTGGAGGGCCAGGTGCGCGGCGTGGCCGGCATGATAGAGGCCGACCGCTACTGCGTGGACGTGCTGACGCAGATCGCCGCCGCGCGCTCGGCGCTGGACGCGGTGGCCAACCAGCTGCTGGAAAACCACCTCAAGGGCTGCGTCGCCCGCGCGGTGGGCGAGGGCGATAGCGAGCAGGCCATCGCCGAGGTGATGCAGCTACTGAAAAAGATGCGCTGAGGCAGCGCAGGCACAAGGAGTGATACACATGACACAGCAAGTACTGAAAGTGGATGGCATGACCTGCGGCGGCTGCGCCAACGGCGTGAAGAACGCGCTGCTGGCGGTGGCCGGCGTGGAGGCGGTGGCGGTGGACCTGGCCAGCAAGGCGGTGACCGTGGATTTTCACGGCGAGGCGCAGCCGGCTGCCTGGCAGCAGGCGGTGGAAGATGCCGGTTTTGACGTGATCGCGGATTAAACCACAGCCGCCAATGGCAAGTTGGCCGCAGTAGGCGGATTTGTTTGCCCTGCTGCGGCCAACTGCGTATAATCTGCAGGTTTTAACCCTTGCCCTTCGGCTATCGCGCATGACGAAGGGCTTTATAGCCACAAGGAGTTCACATGCGGCATTACGAAATCGTGTTCATCGTCCATCCGGATCAGAGCGAACAGGTTGGCGCCATGGTTGAGCGTTACAAGGGCATGGTCCTGAACGCCAACGGCATCATCCATCGTCTGGAAGACTGGGGCCGTCGTCAACTGGCTTACCCGATCCAGAAGGTTCACAAAGCTCACTACGTTCTGATGAACGTTGAGTGCGCTCCGGAAACCCTGGCCGAGATCGAGCACGCCTTCAAATTCAACGACGCCGTTCTGCGTCACCTGACCATCAAGATGAATCGTGCTATCACCGAAGCATCCCCGATGATGAAGGACGAGAAGGCCAAGAACCTGCTGGAAGGCCAAGCCGAAGCAGAAGTTTCCGCCTAATCGGGCGTTACTGCATCCTTGCAGAACCGACTTGAACTGACCGCTACGGTCGAACGCGAAGACAGTCTGAGATACACCCCCGCCGGCTTGCCGGTGCTGGAAATGTGGCTCAGACACCAGTCCCGGCAAAGCGCCGCCAACCTGGAACGCGATGTGGTCTGTGAAATACAGGCCGTGTTGCTGGGGGAAGGGGCCAAGAAGTTTGCTGGCCGGCTGGCAGGCAACACGGTGCATTGCAGCGGTTTCCTGGGTCAGCGCAGTCTGCGTAATCCGCGGTTGGTTCTACACATCGAATACGTTGAATTTGTAAAAGGTTAATCAAATGGCTCGTCAACTCTTCAAGCGCAAGAAGTTCTGCCGCTTCACGGCAGAAGGTATCAAGGAAATCGACTACAAATCCGTTGATCTCCTGAAAGACTTCATCGCCGAAAACGGCAAAATCATCCCGGCTCGTATCACCGGCACCAAGACTGGCTACCAGCGTCAGCTGTCCGAAGCCATCAAGCGCGCGCGCTTCCTGGCCTTCCTGCCGTACACCGACCAGCACTAATCACGGGATAAGGATACGACAAGATGCAAATCATTCTGCTCGAACAAGTAGCCAACCTGGGCATTCTGGGTGACGTTGTTAAAGTGAAGAACGGCTACGCCCGTAACTTCCTGATCCCGACCGGTAAAGCCAAGCGTGCTACCGAAGCCAACCTGAAAGAGTTCGAAGCTCGCCGTGCCGAACTGGAAGCCAAACAGGCTGCCATTCTGGCCGACGCGAAGGTTCGCGCTGAAAAACTGGCCGACGCTTCCTTCACCATCGCACAGAAAGCCGGCGTTGACGGCCGTCTGTTCGGTTCCGTAACCAACGTTGACATCGCCGAAGCCATTACCGCTGCCGGCGTTGAAGTGAAGCGTTTCGAAGTTCGTCTGCCGAACGGCCCGCTGAAGGCTATCGGTGAATACGATCTGGAAATCGCTCTGCATCACGACGTGGTTTCCGCCGTGAAGATCGTGGTTGTTTCCGCTGCCTAATCGCAGACTGGACGACCATCGCGAAAAGCCGCCTTCGGGCGGCTTTTTGTTTGTCTGCGGATCGAGGTTTGCTGTTTTATGTCGCACCGCACAAAACCAATGTCCTGTTTCTGAACGTCAGCCGTGCTGTGATGACGGATAATGTATACACATTATTCAAGGAGCAGATCATGCAAACCCTGTTGGCCCTGGTGCTGCTGTATTTCTTCATCCTGCCGCTGCTGGGCGGCGCGCTGGCGTTCTTTGCCGGTGCGGTGCGTACCCGGCTGGCGTCCGGTGGCAAGTCGCTGTCCGGCTGGCACCCGCTGAACCCGTACTACGCGCAATCCCCGTATCATTTCGGCAAGCGCTGACCCCGGTTGCGCCTTACACTGTAGCCCCGCATTGGCGGGGCTTTTGTTTTTTGCGGCCAACCTTGCGCTGGCCGGAGGAGGGCGCATGAGGTGTGTTCTGGCACCGGATTCATTCAAGGGCAGTCTGGCGGCGCCAGAGGTTGCCGCCGCGGTGGCCAGCGGCCTGCGCCGTGTGCTGCCGGACATCGTGCTGGACATCTGCCCGATGGCCGATGGCGGTGAAGGCACTTTGCAGGCGCTGGCCAGTGCCGGCGTCGGCAGCCTGCGCTCGGCGCTGGTGAGCGATGCCGAAGCTCGGCCACGCCAGGTGCAGTGGCTACAGGGCGACGCGCTGGCGGTGCTGGAGGTGGCGCAGGTGGTGGGCCTGCCGGACGTTGGCCGCAGCACGCTGGCCGAGCGCCACAGCGGTGGCGTGGGCGAGCTGCTGCACCTGCTGCTGGATGCCGGCTGCCGCCGCGTGGCGATTGCCCTCGGCGGCTCCAGCACCAACGATGGCGGCGCCGGCCTGCTGGCGGCGCTGGGTGGGCGCTGGCTGGCGGCGGATGGCAGCGAGTTGCCGCCTTTGCCGGCAAGTTGGCCGCAAGCGGTCTACTTTGATGAAAGCGGGCTCGACCCGCGTCTTGCCACGCTGGCGCTGGAAGTGTGGTCGGATGTCAGCAACCCGCTGTGCGGCCCGCAGGGCGCCAGCGCGGTGTTCGGTCCGCAGAAGGGGCTGACCGCCGCGCAGCTGCCGCAGTTCGATACCGCGCTGCAGACGCTGGCCACGGCACTGCTGCGGCAGCGGCCGGGCCTGGCGCTGGATGTCGCCGGCGGTGGTGCAGCCGGCGGCATGGGGTTCGCGCTGCAGTGGCTGGGCGCGCGGCAGCTGTCCGGCGCCACGGCAGTGGCAGCGGCCAATGGACTGGCAGCGCGCATTGCCGCCGCCGACTGGGTGATTACCGGCGAGGGCCGCAGCGATAGCCAGACCCTGCACGGCAAGGCGCCGGCGCTGGTGGCGCAGCTGGCGCGCAGCGCGGGGGTGCCGGTCAGCTTGCTGTCCGGTGCGGTGGAGGACAACCCGGCGCTGGCGGCGAGTTTCGACGGCTGCTTCTCGCTGTGCCCGCAGCCGGCCAGCCTGGCGCAGGCCATGCAGCACGCGGCGGCGTGGCTGGCGCAGGCGGCGGAACAGATGTTGCGGCTAAGGTTGGCCGCCAGGAGGCAGGCATGCTGACACGCAAGCACGGCGTCACCATCGAGTTGTGGCGCGGCGACATTACCCGCCTGGAGGTGGATGCCATCGTTAATGCGGCCAACAATGGCCTGCGTGGCGGCGGTGGAGTGGATGGCGCCATCCATCGTGCCGCCGGGCCGGAGCTGTTGCAGGCCTGCATGCATATCGGCCATTGCCCCACCGGCGAGGTGCGGCTGACGCCGGGCTTTCGCCTGCCGTGCCGCTACGTGTTCCATACCGTGGGGCCGGTGTGGCGTGGCGGCGACGAGGGGGAGGAGACCCTGCTCGCCAATTGCTACCGTAACTGCCTGCAGCTGGCGGCGGAGCATGCGGTGCGCAGCATTGCGTTTCCGGCCATCAGCTGCGGCGTGTATGGCTATCCGGCGTTATCGGCGATGCATATCGCCTGGCAGCAGATCAGCGACTGGCTGACGGAGGCTCCCGAGCACAGCCTGCAGCGCATCGTGCTGGTGGCGTACGACGACGCGGTGTGGCAGGCCGGCTGCCGGGTGATGCCCGGCATCAGCTAAAGCCGGGCATTCGGAAAAAACATAGCAGCAATCGGTATTAGCTAAGCGTGTCTTGGCTGTTTAGAATTATCGAGAATAACGGATTGGCCGTTAACAGGATTGGAGAATATGCTCATGCGCATCGCCGCTACCGTAACTGATCTGATCGGCAATACCCCGCTGGTCCGCCTGAACCGCGTCACCGCCGGCGTGGGCGCCACCGTGGTTGCCAAGCTGGAGTTTTACAACCCGGCGCACAGTGTGAAAGACCGTATCGCGGTATCGATGATCGATGCCGCCGAAGCCGCCGGCAAGATTGGCGCGGATACGGTGATCGTGGAGCCGACCTCCGGCAACACCGGCATCGGTCTGGCGATGGTGTGTGCGGCGCGTGGCTACAAGCTGGTGATCACCATGCCGGAAACCATGAGCCGCGAACGTCGCCAGCTGCTGCGCGCCTACGGTGCCGAGCTGGTGCTGACCCCGGGGCCGGACGGCATGGGTGGCGCCATCGCCAAGGCCAAGGAAATCGTGGAGGCCAACCCGGACACCCACTTCATGCCGCAGCAGTTCGAGAACCCGGCCAACCCGGAGATCCATCGCCGCACCACCGCCGAGGAGGTGTGGAACGACACCGACGGCCAGGTGGATATTTTCGTGGCTGGCGTCGGCACCGGCGGCACCATCACCGGGGTGGGCGAAGTGCTGAAGGCACGCAAGCCGGGCGTGCAGATCGTGGCGGTGGAGCCGGATGCCTCGCCGGTGTTGTCCGGTGGCCCGAAAGGCCCGCACCCGATCCAGGGTATTGGCGCCGGTTTCGTGCCGCCGATCCTGAATACCGCCATCTACGACGAAATCATCCGCGTAAAGAATGACGACGCCTTCACCACCGCCCGCGCCATGGCGGCAGAGGAAGGCATCCTCACCGGCATCTCGTCCGGCGCTGCCGTCTGGGCGGCGCTTGAGCTGGCCAAGCGTCCGGAAAACGCCGGCAAACTGATCGTGGTGGTGATTCCGTCGTTCGGCGAGCGCTATCTGTCCACGCCGCTGTTCGAGCATCTGGCCTGACAAACGGCGAAAGCGCGCTACAATAACGGCCATGAACAGACTATTCATGGCCGTTTTGCTTGGCGCGCTGACCGCGTGCGCCAATCTGCCGCAGTTCTCCTTCCCTTCCTCGTCGCCTACCCCGCAAACGCGCTCTGCCAATGCGGCGGATGCCTTGCTGAACGAGGCCAACCGCCTGGCGGGCAAGGTCGGCAACGGCGAGCTGACACGGGTGGAAGCGGCGGAAAAACTGGGCGAGATGCGGATAAAGCTGGCCGGGCGCAACCAGGTCGATGACGATGTCTACCGCCTCTACTACCAGATTGCGCAGCTGCGTGATGCCGGCAAGCTCGATAACGACGCGGCCCGCAAGCAGATGGAAGAGCGGCTGAAATACTGGCAGCGCCGCTGGCCCGGGCTGCAGAGCAAACCGCTGAATCCGGCATTCACCCAGTTCATGTTCAAGGTATACGGCTTGCCGCCATTGCAGGTCGGCAAATGAAAAAATCCAGCTCGACCGTGGTTGCAGATCCCTGTCCTTGCGGCCAACCTTTGGCCTATGCCCAATGCTGCGGCCGCTTTCATCATGGCGCCTTGCCGGCCACCGCGGCACAGCTGATGCGCTCGCGCTACAGCGCCTACGTGCGGCGTGACGAGGCCTACCTGCTGCAAAGCTGGGCCAGCAGCACGCGCCCGACCACGCTGGATCTGGCGGACGACGACGGCGTGAAATGGCTGGGCCTGCAGCTGCTGGAAAGCCAGGCAGGCGAAGCGGGCGACGAGACCGGCACCGTGCGCTTCGTGGCGCGTTACAAGCTCGGTGGCCGGGCCTTCCGCCTGCAGGAAAACAGCCGCTTTATCCGCGAGCAGGGCGCCTGGCGCTACCTGGATGGCGAGGTCAGCGAGGGCTGATTGCCTGTTATCAGGCTATAACCAATTGTGCCTTGGCTTCCTGTGTTGATGTGCCATGCTGGTGGTGAACAATCTCACCAGGAGGCTCGCCATGACCGACGTTCTCTACGATTTTGTCAAACAACTGGAAGCGCACCGGGCCGATGGCAAGGACTTGATGCCGCTGCTGCATGCCCCGGCGGTACGGCAGTTGTCGGTGCCGCTATGCCATGAATGCTGTGCCGAATTGCGTGCCATGGCCGAAGTGTTCCAGTGCGATGAAGCACTGCTGGCCGGTGCCATCTTGCGCGGTGCGCTGCGCCACATGCAGGCGCATCTGGATGAAGATCTGGATGAGCTGGCGACCATGGCCAGCCTGCTGGTTGACAGCCCCTGCCCGCAGGCCAGCGAATCTATTTGATGCCAGCGGCAAAGTAGCTACAGGATGAAGAAGATGGCGCCTGCGGGCGCCATCGGCGTTTATGGCAGCGTGCAGCCTTGCAGCAGGCGGGTCAGCTGCTGCAGGGTGTCGCGCAGCTGCGCGCTGCGCTCGCTGCCGACGTCGCCAAAGCGGCAGGACAGCGTGCCCGGAATCGTCGCGGCCTGCTCCTCCAGTTGTTTGCCGGCGGCGGTGAGGCGGATGACCACGCTGCGTTCATCGCTGCTGCTGCGGCGGCGTTGCAGCAGTCCGGCGCTTTCCAGCCGTTTCAGCAGCGGGGTGAGGGTGCCGGAATCCAGCTGCAGCCGTTCGCCCAGCTGTTTCATGCTTATGTCATCATTTTCCCACAGCACCAGCATGGCCAGATACTGCGGGTAGGTCAGTCCCAGCGGCGCCAGCAGCGGCTGGTAGGCCTGTGTCATCGCGCGGCTGGCGGCATACAGCGCAAAGCACAGTTGCTTGTCCAGTTGCAGTTGCGGCTTCATAGCAGCGCCTTGATGTGCTCGGCCAGCGCCTGCGGTGTGGTGAGCGAGCCGTAGCGGCCAACCACGCGGCCGTGGCGATCGACCAGGAACTTGGTGAAATTCCACTTGATGCGGCGGGTGCCCAGCACGCCGGCCTGCTGCTGCTTCAGGTATTGCCACAGCGGGTGCGCCTGCGGGCCGTTGACATCGATCTTCTCGCTCAGCAGAAAGCTGACGCCATAGTTCTTCTGGCAGAAGGCGCCGATCTCGGCGGCGCTGCCCGGCTCCTGCGCGCCGAACTGGTTGCAGGGAAAGCCGATCACGACCAGGCCCTCGTCGGCAAACTGGCGGTGCAGCTGTTCCAGCTCGGCGTACTGCGGGGTAAAGCCGCAGGCGCTGGCGGTGTTGACCAGCAGCAGCACCTTGTCCTGATAGGCGGCCAGATCGATATCTTGGCCGTTCAGGCCATGCAGTGGGTATTGATAGAGTGTCATGAGCGAAGCTGGTGGTGATTTGCCGCTAGTGTAGCGCAATAAAAATTGCATGCAATTGAATTGCTTAATCTGCTTGCGTGTAAAAAAAGAGCGATGCGGCAAGGGGGAACCACAACGCTCAGGAAGAAACGGCTTGCTGTGCCCAAGCCGGCAAAAAAGCTGGCCGACTCTGACTTTCATCCTAGAACAGGCCGTTCAAAATGCGAGTGGGAAACGCCGCGGCAATAAAAAAAAGCGGCCGGGCGGCCGCTTCCTTGCTTGCTGTCGGTAATTACGGTCGCGGCAGCGTCACGCCGACCTGGCCCATGTATTTACCGGCGCGGTCTTTATACGAGACGTCGCAGATTTCGTCGGACTCGAAGAACAGCACCTGTGCCACGCCTTCGTTGGCGTAGATCTTGGCCGGCAGCGGCGTGGTGTTGGAGAATTCCAGCGTCACATAGCCTTCCCATTCCGGCTCGAACGGCGTGACATTGACGATGATGCCGCAGCGCGCGTAGGTGGACTTGCCCAGGCACACGGTGAGCACCGAGCGCGGGATGCGGAAGTATTCCACGGTGCGCGCCAGCGCGAAGCTGTTGGGCGGGATGATGCAGTAGCCCTTGCCGGAGACTTCCACGAAGGAATCCGGGTCAAAATTTTTCGGGTCGACGATGGTGCTGTTGATATTGGTGAACACCTTGAATTCGTCGGCGCAGCGGATATCGTAGCCGTAGCTGGAGGTGCCGAAGGAAATCACCTTCTGGCCGTCGACATTCTTCACCTGATCGTAGACGAAGGGCTCGATCATGCGCTGTTCTTCCGCCATGCGGCGAATCCACTTGTCCGATTTGATAGTCATCGTCAGTTCTGCAGTCTTTAATCTCGGGGAATCGCCCGATTGTACTGGCTCCACCCTGGCCGCGCCACCGCCGAAAGGCCTAGTCCGCCGGCGCCGCGCGGCGAAAGGACACAGACATCTTGCCGGCGCTGGTCTAGAATCCGGGCACAGTCGTCATGCTAAAAAAGATAAGGAAATTGCTATGCAAGGCCATCCCAAGGTCATCGATCTGCTTAACGAACTGCTGGCAGAAGAACTGTCGGCGGCGGATCAGTATTTTATCCATGCCGAGATGTACAAGGACTGGGGGCTGATGAAGCTGTTCGCGCGTATCGATCACGAGCGCGAGGACGAGCTGGAGCATGCCCGCAGCCTGATCGCCCGCATCCTGTTCCTGGGCGGCAAGCCGAATGTGGCCAAGCGGGTGGCGATTGCGGTGGGCGAGGATGTGCCGTCGATGCTGCGCAACGACCTGGATGTGGAATACCGCGTCGGCAAGGCGCTGAAGGAGGTGATCGCGGTGTGCGAGAAGGAGCGCGACTACGTGACCCGCGACGGGCTGATGGTACTGCTGGAAGAAACCGAGAACGACCACGCGCACTGGCTGGAACAGCAACTGAAGCTGATCGAGCTGACCGGCCTCGCCAATTACCAGCAGTCGCAGCTGGGCGGCAGCCAGGCTAGCTGAGCCGGCAAGCGCCTGCGGCCAACGTTGGCCGCATCCGGCAACAAGGCCGCCCGTGGGCGGCCTTTGTCATGGCTGGCGCTGGCGGTGCTCAGTCCAGCTGCGAGGTGCAGCACGGGCAGCGGCTGGCCTTCAGCGGGATGCTGGACAGGCAGTAGCGGCACTCCTTGCTGGTGACTTCGGCCGGGGCGACGGTTTCTTCGCGCTTCAGGCGGTTGATCACTTTCACCAGCATGAAGATGGCAAACGCCACGATGGTGAAGCTGACCAGCGCATTGATGAACAGGCCGATGTTGAGGGTGACGGCGCCGGCTTCCTTGGCGGCGGCCACCGAGGCATACGGCGCGGCGGCCTTGGCGCCTTCCTTCAGCACGAAGAACAGGTTGGCGAAGTCGACGTTGCCGATCAGCATGCCGATGGGCGGCATGATCACGTCGTCGACCAGGGATTTGACGATGGCGCCGAAGGCGCCGCCGATTACCACACCGACCGCCAGATCGATGACATTGCCGCGCATGGCGAATTCGCGGAATTCCTTGATGATGGACATGGAGCCCCCCTTGTTATTGATAGTGGGTGAATAATGCCGACAGTATCGGTAAAAACGCGACAAATTTGAAGGCTTGGCCGCGGGCAAGGGGGCGGCGACGGCGGCGGCGGCCACGTTGCGGCCAACGTTGTCGCCCGCCGCAACAAAAAACCCCGGTCGCCTGGACCGGGGTTTTGCTTGGTGGTTGCGTGCTTACGGGTGGATCACCAGCGCGGTGAACGGCGGCAGGTAGGCCATCGCCGACACCACCAGACCCACCAGGCAGGCCAGTGCCAGCGAGTGGAAGAACACATAGCGCAGGATCACGCCTTCCTTGCCGTAGTACTGGGTGGCAGTAGAGGCCACCACGATGGACTGCGCGTCGATCATCTTGCCCATCACGCCGCCGGCGGAGTTGGCCGCGGTCATCAGCACTGGCGACAGGCCCAGCTGCTGCGCCGAGGCTTTCTGCAGGCCGCCGAACAGCACGTTGGCTGCAGTGTCGGAACCGGTCAGCGCCACGCCCAGCCAGCCCAGCAGGGTGCCGAAGAACGGGTAGAACACGCCGGTGTGCGAGAACGCCAGGCCGAGGGTGATGTCCACGCCGGAGAAGCGGGTAACGTAGCCCAGTGCCAGCATCGCCACGATGGTGATCAGCGAGAAGCGCAGCGACCAGAAGGTTTCCTTGTACACCTTCAGCATCTGGCCCGGACGGTAGCCCATGATCAGCGCCGAGATCAGCGCCGCCACCAGGATGCCGGTGCCGGTGGTGGACAGCAGGTTGAACTTGTAGATGGCGGCTTCCAGATGCGGCTCGGCCACGACCGGCGGCATCTTGTAGATCAGGTTGTGCAGGCCGGGCCACTGGATTTCCAGCGTGAAGATGCTGTCCAGCACTTTCTTGATCGCCGGCGAGCCGAAGGCGAACACCGCTACCGACAGGATCAGCCATGGCAGCCAGGCGCGGATCACCTCGCCGGTGCTGTAGCCGTGGTGCTTGTCGGCAACGATGGCCTTGGCGCCGTTGGCCGCTTCGCCACCCATGGTGCCGGCGGTGGAGGTGTAGATCTCCTTCGGGTGCCACACTTTCAGGAACGCCACCAGCACGGTGATCGAGCATACCGAGGCGATGACGGCCACCAGTTCCGGCCCCATGGTGTTGGACACGATCAGCTGCGGAATGGCGAACGACAGCCCGGCCACCAGCACCGCCGGCCAGATGCGCATGGTGTTGCGCCAGCCGCAGAAGGCGATCAGCAGCCAGAACGGCACGATGATGGCGAAGATGGTCATCTGGCGGCCAACCATGGACGAAATCTGCAGCACGTCCAGCCCGGTGACCTTGGCCAGGGTGGTGATCGGCGTGCCCAGTGCGCCATAGGCCACCGGTGCGGTGTTGGCGATCAGCGACAGGCCGGAAGCCGCCAGCGGCGAGAAGCCGAGGCCGATCAGCATGGCGCCGGTTACCGCTACCGGGGTGCCGAAGCCGCCGGCACCTTCGAAGAAGGCGCCGAAGCAGAAGGCGATCAGCAAGAGCTGCAGGCGGCGGTCGGTGGTGATGCTGGAAATCGATTCACGCAGGATGGCGAACTGGCCTTTGCGCTCGGTGAGCTGGTACAGAAAGATCACGTTGAGGATGATCCAGCCGATCGGCAGCAGACCGTTGGCCGCACCCAGCAGCGTGGCGCTGGCGGCCATGTCGGCCGGCATGCCGAAGATGCCTACCGCCACCAGCAGCGAGGTGGCCAGGCCCAGCAGCGCGGCCTTGTGTGCCTTGACGTGGAAAATGCCCAGCGCGCCCAGCAGCACGATGACGGGAATGCTGGCAGCGAGGGTAGACAGCCAGGGGTTGCCCAGCGGGTCATAGACGTGTGACCACATGGTTTTTCTCTCCTTGTTGTGTCGGATGCGGCGTTGCTTGTCCTTATTGGCAAGCGGGTTTTACTGCGCACGGGCCGGACTGTAACGGGAGAGAAAAGGCTTGTCTGTTGGGGCTGCCCCTTGCGGGAAAACCCTTAAGTAGCGGGCAAAGCGGGCGGGGCGGGGCACTAGCCGGCCACGGCGGCAAAGGTTGGCCGCATGCTTCGGGCTGGCGTGCTGGGGGAGTTGCGGCGGCTCAGCAATGACAAGGCAGACGTGACAAGGCCCGGCAGCGCCGGGCCTTGCTGGTTGCCGTGGTTGCGGCCAACGTTCAGTGGTGCTGCAGCGTCAGCGGGTGGGCGCTCAGGCCGACGCTGTCCAGCCGCAGGTAGCCGCCGTGGCCGTCGTGCCAGTCGGCGATCACCCAGCGTTCGCGCTCCTCGCCGTTGACGCGGTGCTCATGGCGCGCCGGGCGGTGGGTGTGGCCGTGGATCAGCGTGGCGCCCGGGTAGGCGGCCAGCAGCGCCTCGATGGCGGCCGGGGTGACATCGCTGATGTCGTTCATGCCTTGGGTCTGCTTCTTGTGCTCGCTCACGCCGCGGATCTGGCGGGCAATGGCATGGCGTTCGGCCAGCGGCTTTTGCAGGAACGCCGCCTGCCATGCCGGCTGGCGCACCATGGCGCGGAACTGCTGGTAGGCGGCATCGTCGGCGCATTCACCGTCGCCATGCACCAGCAGGTAGTCGCGGCCATGCACCCGCAGCAGGTGCGGCTCGTCCAGCAAGGTGGCGCCGCTGGCGGCGGCAAAGCCCGGCCCCAGCAGGAAGTCGCGGTTGCCGCGCATCACGTACAGCGGCGTGACGCTGGCGAAATCGCGCATGGCGGCCAGCATGGCGTCGTTGAACGGCTGCCGGTCGTCGTCGCCCACCCAGTATTCGAACAGGTCGCCGAGGATGTACAGCGCGTCGATCTTGCCGCGCCAGTCGGCCAGGGTGCGGGTGAACAGCGCGCCGAGCCAGCTGGCTTCGTCGTGCAGGTGCAGGTCGGAAATGAAATGGATGGCCATGGTCAGCAGTCAAAAAAGGCCGCACATGGCGGCCTGGTATGGATGGGCGCGGATCAGCCCTGGATGATCTCGGCCTTCTCGATCACCACCGGGGTCAGCGGCACGTCCTGGTGACCGCCGGCGCGGCCGGTGGCCACGGTCTTGATGCGGTCTACCACGTCCTGGCCTTCTACGACCTGGCCGAATACGCAGTAGCCCCAGCCCTGCATGCTCTCGGCGCGGAAGTCCAGGAAGTCGTTGTCGGACACGTTGATGAAGAACTGCGCGCTGGCGGAGTGCGGGTCCGGGGTGCGGGCCATGGCGATGGTGTAGGTCTTGTTGGACACACCGTTGTTGGCTTCGTTCTGGATGGTGTCGCGGGTGTCTTTCTGCTCCATGTCGGCAGTGAAACCGCCGCCCTGGATCATGAAGCCGTTGATCACGCGATGGAAGATGGTGCCGTTGTAGTGGCCGTCCAGTACGTACTGTTCGAAGTTGGCCACGGTTTTCGGGGCCTTGTCGGCGAACATTTCCAGCACGATGTCACCGTGGTTGGTGGTCAGCTTGATCATGGGTCAATCCTTGGTCTATCAGGGTTTATAGGTGGCCTTGGTAATCACCACCGGCTCCAGCGGCACATCCTGCATGCCGTCCACGTAGCCGGTGCGTACCTTGGAGATGCGGTTCACCACATCCATGCCGGCGCTTACTTTGCCAAATACGGTATAGCCCCAGCCTTCCGGCGTCTTGCTGCGGAAGTCGAGGAACTCGTTGTTCACCAGGTTGATGAAGAACTGCGAGGTGGCCGAGTTCGGGTTCGGCGTACGCGCCATGGCAATGCTGCCAATCACGTTTTTCAGGCCGTTGTCGGCCTCGATCATCACCGGCGCGCGGGTCGGCTTCTGCACCAGGCTGCCGTTCTGCACGCTGAAGCCGCCGCCCTGGATCATGAAACCGTCGATAATGCGGTGGAACAGCGTGTTGCTGTAATGGCCGGCCTTGACGTAGGCAACGAAGTTTTCCACTGTCTTCGGCGCCTTGGCCGGGTATAGCTCGATGGTGATCGGGCCCTTGTTGGTGGTCAGCTCCACCGTCGGGGTGGCCTGGGCTGCCAGCGGCAGCAGCAACAACAGCGAGGTCAGCAGTTTTTTCATGCGCGGCGATCCGGGGCGGTGACAATGGCCGGCAGTTTAGCATGGCCTCCGCCGGGCGGCAGCCGTTGCCGGTCTTGAAGCATTGCTTGCAAATAGTCTCAAGCTTTGTGAACCGGGGCCGATAAAGCAGACACGCTGTACAACGATATCGATAGCATGCGGAGCCATTCCATGAACTTAACCCGACTGTTGCCCGGCCTGCTGGCCGTTACCGCGCTGACTGCCTGCGCTGCTACTCCTCCTGCCAATCAGGCCGAAGGCCAGCAATGGATGGTGGTGGCTGCCGCACCGGCGCAGGGAACCAATGTCGAAGAGGCGCCGGCGGTGGCGGGTAGCCACGAGCAGCTGGGTATCGCACGCCAGCCGGTGATGACACCGGGCGGGGTGATGATGGGCGGTGGTTACGTCGGCCCGCTGTCCGAGCCGCCGGCTGCCAAGGAAGAAGCCTACAACGCGCTGCGCATCCGCGTGGTTGGCCGCGGCGCGCCGCCGGCCGGCAAGGACCTGTCGCCGGTGCAGCGCCGCCTGCTGGCGATGCGCGCGGCGCAACTGGATGCCTACCGCGCGGTGGCGGAACAGGTGCAGGGCTTCAAGCTGTCCGGCAACAGCTCGGTCGGCAACCTGGTGGCCAGCAACGACAGCTTCCGCGTGTATGTCGATGCCTATCTGCGCGGCGTGCGCCTGCTGTCCACCGAGTTCAAGCCGGACGGCAGTAGCGAAAGCATTGCCGAGATGGTGCTGGACGAGGGCTTCTTCAAGGCTTACCGTACGGCTCTGGCGACCACCGGCAACGTGGCCACCGCGGCCCGCGTGATGCCGGCCAGCGATGGCAGCAAGCTTGGCTGCACGGACAGCGGCTGCGTGTACGGTGGAGACTTCTACGTTGCACACTGAGACATGATGCGAACATCCAGTCTGTTACGCGCCGCCTTCGGGGCGGCGTTTGTTTTGCTGGCCGGGCCGCTGGCCATGGCCGAGGTGTACCAGGCCGAGGGCATGGCGTCGCTGGAGGCCGGCCGGGTGGCGGCGCGCCAGGCGGCCATCGAGGACGCCTTGCGGCAGATTGCCATCACCCACCAGGGCGGCTTGCAAGGCAGCAGCGAGGTGAACAACGGCACGGTGGCGGCGGAAAGCCTGATGCTGGGGCCGGTGTCGCTGCCGGGCAAGACGCGGGTGATCAGCGAAACCCAGCGCGACGGCTTGCTGTTTGTCACCGTGCAGCACGATACCGACCCGCCGGCCACGCCGGCCGAGGCTGCGGCCAACAATGACAAGGCCACCGCCGCCTGCCAGCGTTCCACCTTGCCGCCCGGTCGCTTTCTGGCGCGCCGGCTGGTGGCGACCTATTTCGCCGTGGAGCAGCCGCAGCAGGCGGCGGACCTGGGCAGCATCTCCAGCTGGTTTCCCGCCGAGCTGGTGCGGCGCCTGAATCGGCAGCGTGACGTGCAGGCGCTGGACGCCGGCAATGTGACGCTGTTTCCCGACGGCAAGGTGCAGGACCCGTGGCAGGCCAGCGATGCGGTGCGCGACGTTGGCCGCAGGGAAGGTGTGCAGTTCGTGCTGGCCGGGCGCATCGTCGATAGCGCGGTGACGCGCAAGGAGCCGCGGGCCATGGTGTTCGGCAATGGCAACGAGGCGCAGCAGGGGGTGTACTACACCGGGCCGCTTGCCGGCCTGCTGGGCTTCTCGGTGCGGCAGGTGCCGGTGGAGCGGCGGCTGGTGGTGGAGTACTGGCTGTATGACGCCATCAGCGGCGGGGTGCTGCTGCGCGATGTGCTGAGCCAGGAGGCGCGCGGTGATGTGCATGTCGACTCGGCGCGGCTGTTCGATACCGCGGTGCTGGCGCAGTCCGACTATGGCCGGCTGATCGAGCAGACGCTGGGCGGCATTGCCGACAAGCTGCGCGACACCATGCAGTGCCTGCCGTTCACCACCCGCGTGGCGCGAGTGGAGGGCGACCGCGTGTACCTGGCGGCTGGCGCGCTGGACGGCCTGGCGGTGCGCGACCGCCTGCTGCTGTACAAGCCGCGACCGGCTACCGAGGTGCGACGGCTGGATGGCCAGGTGCTGGGCGTGCCGGAGCAGTTGATTGGCGACCTGGAAATCGAGCAGGTGCAGCCGCGCTTTGCCGTGGCGCGCTTGCGCAACAATAGCCAGCAGGCCGCCACCGGCGACTGGGTACGCTTCCCGGTACGGCCTAATTAAATCGGGTTATTGATAATAATTCTTGTCACGATTATACTTTTCCGCGTTTGTATCAGTTTGTATTGCAGAAAAGGACGGGTCGTGAACAAGAAAATCGCATTGATGGCCGTGCTGGCCGCCGTGAGCGGCGTGGCGGCAGCGGAAGAAATCACCGTGTATACCGCACGTGCCGAGCAGCTGATCAAGCCCATCCTGGGCGTGTTCGAGCAGGAAACCGGCATCAAGGTGAATGTGGTCAGCGGCAGCGAAGGCCCGCTGATGGAGCGCCTGAAGGCCGAAGGCACCAACACCCCGGCCGACATCTTCATGACCGTGGATGCCGGCAACCTGTGGCAGGCCAATAACCTCGGCCTGTTCCAGCCGGTGAAGTCCGCGGCGCTTGCGGCCAACCTGCCGGCGCACCTGCGCGACCCGGGCAACAACTGGTTCGGCCTGTCGGTACGCGCCCGCACCATTTTCTACAACAAGCTGACCGTCAAGCCGGAGCAGCTGTCCAGCTACGAAGACCTGGCCAGCCCGCAATGGAAGGGCAAGCTGTGCCTGCGCACTTCCAAAAAGGTGTACAACCAGTCGCTGGTCGGCACCATGATCGGCAGCTACGGCCCGGTGAAAACCGAGCGCATCGTTAAGGGCTGGGTCGACAACCTGGCTGCCCCGGTGTTTGCCGACGATACCAAGATGCTGGAAGCCATCGGCGCCGGCCAGTGCGATGTCGGTATCGCCAACACCTACTACTACGGCCGCCTGCTGAAAACCCAGCCCAACCTGCCGGTGGGCCTGTTCTGGGCCAACCAGAAGCTGGACGGCGTGCACGTGAACGTGTCCGGCGCCGGCGTGACCAAGCACGCCAAGAACGCCAAGGGCGCGGTGAAGCTGCTGGAGTGGCTGTCGGCCGAGAAGGCGCAGAAGCTGTTCGCCGACATCGACATGGAATTCCCGGCCAACCCGAAAGTGGCGCCGAACCCGGTGGTGACCTCGTGGGGCAAGCCGAAGCAGGACCTGATCAACGTGTCCGAGGCCGGCTCCAAGCAGGCACAGGCCGTGATGCTGATGGATCGCGTTGGCTATAAGTAAGCCTTAGCCAGACCGGCCGACAAGGGCAGTTCGCTGCCCTTGTCGGCTTTTCGCTTTCCGGCTTGTTAACGGAGTGGCCTATGCCATGCAGCTAGAAAAATCCCTGCCCAGCGCCGAGCGCTCGCCGCCGCCGGGCGCCGCCATGCCTACCGCCAGCAGCCGGCAGCTGGCCGCCTGGCCCGGCCGGCTGCTGGCGCTGGCGATCAGCCTGTTCACCGTGGTGCCGCTGGCGGTGGTGATGACTTCCTCGCTCAGCCCCGACCCCGCCATCTGGCAGCATCTGCTGGAATTCGCGCTGCCGGAGCTGCTGCGCAACACGCTGCTGATGCTGCTGGGCGTGTCCGCCGGCGTGCTGCTGATCGGCGTGCCGCTGGCCTGGCTGGTGGCGGTGTACCAGTTTCCCGGGCGGCGCTTCTTCAGCTGGGCGCTGATGCTGCCGCTGGCGATGCCGGCCTATGTGCTGGCGTTTGCCCAGGTGGGCATCTTTGAATTCACCGGCCCGTTGCAGACTCTGCTGCGGCCGCACTTCGGCAATATGCGCTGGTTCCCAGAGATCCGCAGTACCTGGGGGCTGCTGCTGGTGATGTCGCTGGCGTTCTACCCCTATGTCTACCTGCTGGCGCGCAATGCCTTCGCCACCATGGGGCGCCGGGCGCTGGAAGTGGGGCAGAGCCTGGGGCTGTCGCCGCGGCAGGGCTTCTGGCGCATTGCGCTGCCGATGGCGCGGCCGTGGATCATGGGTGGGCTGCTGCTGGTGGTGATGGAAAGCCTGGCCGATTTCGGCACCGTGGCGGTGTTCAACTACGACACCTTCACCACCGCCATCTACAAGGCGTGGTTCGCGCTGTTCTCGCTGGATACCGCCAAACAGCTAGCCTCGCTGCTGGTGGTGATGGTGTTCGTGCTGCTGCTGCTGGAGCAGTACAGCCGCGGTCGCCGCGCCTACTCGCAGGCCGGCCGCGCGGCACCGTTGCCGCGGCTGACGCTGCGCGGCTGGCGCGGCTGGGCGGCGTGTGCCGCCGCCAGCCTGGTGCTGCTGCTGGCCTTCGTGCTGCCGCTGCTGCAGCTGGGCTACTGGGCGTCTCGCGATTTCGCCAACCAGTTCAGTGCCGACTTCCTCGGCTATGCCTGGCGCTCGGTGCTGCTGTCGCTGTTGGCCGCGCTGCTGGTGACGCTGATCGCGCTGGTGCTGGCCTACCTGGTGCGCCGCGATGGCGGCACCGTGGTCAAGCTGGCCGCCCGCGTCGCCACCATCGGCTATGCCATCCCCGGCACCGTGCTGGCGGTGGGGGTGTTCGTGCCGGTGGCGTGGCTGGACAACCAGGTCATCGCGCTGCTGGGCTGGGGCGGCGAGGTTACCGCGGTGTTCAAGGGCACCCTGCTGGCGATGCTGCTGGCCTTTGTCGCCCGCTTTCTGGCAGTGGCGCATTCGGCGGTGGACGCGGCGATGAACCGCATCACCCGCAGCCACGACGAGGCGGCGCGCAACCTGGGCGTGGCCGGCTGGGCGCTGCTGTACCGCGTCTATCTGCCGCTGCTGTCCGGCGGCCTGTTCACCGCGGTGCTGATGGTGTTCGTCGATGTGATGAAGGAGATGCCGATCACGCTGATGACGCGGCCCTTCGGCTGGGACACGCTGTCGGTACGGGTCTACAACATGACCAGCGAGGGCATGTGGGACCAGGCCGCGTTGCCGGCCATCGCCATCGTGCTGGCTGGCCTGCTGCCAACCATTTTGCTGTCGCGTCAACGGGATGTTGCCTGATGAGTTTGCTTGAATTGGTGTCGGTGTCGCAGTCGTACGGCGACAAGAAAATCATCGACCAGATGTCGTTTGCGCTGCAGGCCGGCGAAATCGGCTGCCTGCTGGGCAGCTCCGGTTGCGGCAAGACCACGGTGCTGCGCTGCATTGCCGGCTTCGAGAACCTGCTGGACGGCGAGATCCGCCTGGCCGGGCGCGGCATCGCCAGCGCTGCGGCCAACGTGCCGGCGCACCAGCGCGAAATCGGCATGGTGTTCCAGGATTACGCGTTGTTCCCGCACCTGTCGGTGGCGGAAAACACCGGCTTCGGCCTGGGCAGCCTGCCGCGGCGCGCGCGTGCGCAGCGGGTGGAGGCCATGCTGGAGGTGGTGGGGTTGGCCGCATACGGCAAGGCCTATCCGCACGAGCTGTCCGGCGGTCAGCAGCAGCGGGTGGCACTGGCGCGTGCGCTGGCACCGCAGCCGCGGTTGCTGCTGCTGGACGAGCCGTTCTCCAATCTGGATGTCGACCTGCGCGAGCGGCTGTCGCGCGAGGTGCGCGACATTCTGAAGTCGCAGGGCACCACCGCCATCCTGGTGACGCACGACCAGCACGAGGCGTTTGCCATGGCCGACAAGGTGGGGGTGATGGCCGAGGGGCGGCTGCTGCAGTGGGCGGCGCCGTACGAGCTGTACCATGAGCCGCAGAGCCGCTACGTGGCGGATTTCATCGGCCAGGGCGCGTTTGTGCCGGGCACGGTCACCGGTCCGCGCTGCGTGACGCTGGAGCTGGGTGAGTACTGCAGCGCGGTGCCGCGGCAGTTTGTCACCGGCGACGCCGTCGACGTGCTGCTGCGCCCGGACGACGTGGTGCACGACGACGCCAGCGAGGTGAAGGCGCTGGTGCTGGGCAAGGTGTTCCGTGGCTCGGAGTTCCTGTACACCTTGCAGCTGGCTTCCGGTCGCAGTGTGCTGGCGCAGGTGCCCAGCCATCACAATCACGCTATCGGCGAGGCGATCGGCATCCGGCTGGAGCTGGATCACCTGATCGCCTTCCGCCAGGCCTGAGCGCCAGCCGGCTTCCGGCAAAAAAAAATTGGCCGCCTCCGAAACGGGGCGGCCAATTTCATGCGGCTGGCGGCGGGCTTAGCCGGACAGCCAGGTATTGGGGTGCGACTCCAGCCAGGTCTTGATCGACTTGGCATCGTTGACGCGGGCGGCCGAACCGTTGGCCGCCAGCAGTACCAGGATCAGGTGCTGGCTGCCCACCGTGGCCTGCATCACCAGGCAACGGCCGGCCTCCTCGATGTAGCCAGTCTTGGACAGGCCGATGTCCCACTCGCCTTCACGCACTAGCGGGTTGCTGTTCTTGTAGTGCAGTACGCGGGTAGCGGTAGGGCGGGCGTAGTATTCGGCAGTGGTGGTGAACTGGCGGATCAGCGGGTAGTTGGCCGCGGCTTTCACCATGCGCACCAGGTCCATCGCGGTGGAGGTGTTGCGCATGTCCAGGCCGGTGGCATCGTGGAACACGGTGTTGGTCATGCCCAGCGAGCGCGCCTTGCGGTTCATCTGCGCGATGAAGGCCGCCTTGCCGCCCGGATAGGTGCGCGCCAGCGAGGCGGCGGCACGGTTCTCCGACGACATCAGCGCCAGCAGCAGCATCTCGCGGCGCGTCAGCGTGGAGCCGACCGCCAGGCGCGAGCTGGTGTTCTTCAGGCGATCGACTTCATCGTCGCTGATGGTGATCGGCGTATCCAGCGACAGGTTGGCGTCCAGCGCCACCATCGCCGTCATCAGCTTGGTGATGGAAGCGAACGGCTGAATCTGGTTGGCGTTCTTTTCGTAGACCAGTTGGCCGGTCTGGGCGTCGACCACGGCCACCGCGTGCGAACTCAGGCGCGGCGATTCGGTCAGGGCGGCAAGGGTTACCGGTTGGGCGGCACCCGCCATCAGCGGGGCGCCGGCCAGGCAAACCAGCAAGGCCAGGGTTCTGAGCATCATGTAATGACTCCGATGCGAAGGTGTTGCGATTCGATATCTCAATTTTAAATTGAAATAAACTGTTTGTGCGGGCGAAATTGCGCTGCAAGCCATGATTGGCGCGGTTTTCGGCTACAATCCGCGTGACAAATGAGTGAGATGCCATGGTTGTTACCTATCCCGGCAGCCCGTTCCGGCTGCACCAGCCTTTTCCCCCCGCGGGCGACCAACCGACAGCCATTGCCAGTCTGGTTGAAGGGCTGTCTGACGGCCTGAGCTACCAGACCTTGCTGGGCGTCACCGGTTCCGGCAAAACCTACACCATGGCCAACGTTATCGCGCAGACCGGCCGCCCGGCCATCGTCATGGCGCACAACAAAACGTTGGCCGCACAGCTGTACAGCGAGATGCGCGAGTTCTTTCCGGAGAACGCCATCGAGTATTTCGTCTCCTACTACGACTACTACCAGCCGGAAGCCTATGTGCCGAGCCGGGATCTGTTCATCGAGAAGGATTCCAGCATCAACGAGCACATCGAGCAGATGCGGCTGTCGGCTACCAAGAGCATCCTGGAGCGCCCGGACTGCGTGATCGTGGCCACTGTGTCTGCCATCTACGGTATCGGCGACCCCACCGAATACCACCAGATGATTCTGCACCTGAAGGAAGGCGAGACCACGCCGCAGCGCGAGATCATCGGCCGGCTGACGGCGATGCAGTACGACCGCAACGACATGGACTTCGGCCGCGGCACCTTTCGCGTGCGCGGCGACGTGATCGACATCTTCCCGGCGGAAAGCAACGACAGCGCGCTGCGCGTCAGCCTGTTCGACGACGAGGTGGAGACGCTGACGCTGTTCGACCCGCTGACCGGTGTCACCAAGCAGCGCGTCGGCCGTTATACCGTCTATCCGGGCAGCCACTACGTGACGCCGCGCGACACCGTGCTGCGCGCCTGCGACAAGATCAAGACCGAGCTGCGCGAGCGCATCGAGTGGTATCACAAGGAAGGCAAGCTGGTGGAGGCGCAGCGTATCGAGCAGCGCACCCGCTTCGACCTGGAAATGTTGTACGAGATGGGCTTCTGCAAGGGCATCGAGAACTACTCGCGGCACTTCTCCGGCCGCGCGCCGGGCGAGGCGCCGCCGACGCTGATCGACTACCTGCCGAAGAACGCGCTGATGTTCATCGACGAGAGCCATGTCACCGTGCCGCAGGTCGGGGCGATGTACAAGGGCGATGCGGCGCGCAAGCAGAACCTGGTGGACTACGGCTTTCGCCTGCCATCGGCGGTGGACAACCGGCCGTTGAAATTCCACGAATTCGAGAAGCTGATTCCGCAGGCCATCTTCGTCTCGGCCACTCCGTCGGACTACGAAGCCAAGCATGCCGGCCAGGTGGTAGAGCAGGTAGTGCGGCCAACCGGGCTGGTGGATCCGGTGATCGTGATCCGCCCGGTGTCCACCCAGGTGGACGACCTGCTGTCGGAAATCCACCTGCGCATCGAGCGCGGCGAGCGGGTGCTGGTGACCACGCTGACCAAGCGCATGGCGGAGCAGCTGGCGGATTACTACACCGAGCACGGCATCAAGGTGCGCTACCTGCACTCCGACATCGATACCGTGGAGCGGGTGGAGATCATCCGCGACCTGCGCCTCGGTATGTTCGACGTGCTGATCGGCATCAACCTGCTGCGTGAGGGGCTGGATATTCCGGAGGTGAGCCTGGTGGCGATCCTAGATGCCGACAAGGAAGGCTTCCTGCGCAGCGAGCGCAGCCTGATCCAGACCATCGGCCGCGCCGCGCGCAACCTCAATGGCCTGGCGCTGCTGTACGCCGACCGCATCACCGACAGCATGCGCCGCGCCATCGACGAGACCGAGCGCCGCCGCGCCAAGCAGCTGGACTTCAACGCCGAACACGGCATCGTGCCGCAGGGCATCAACAAGAAAATCAAGGACATCATCGACGGCGTCTACCACGACAAGGCACAGGAGCGGCAGAAGCTGACCGAGACCGCGCGCGTGGCGATGATGGACGAAAAAACGCTGGCCAAGGAAATCAAGCGGCTGGAAAAAGCCATGCTGGAAGCGGCGCGCAATCTGGAGTTCGAGCAGGCGGCCAAGCTGCGCGACGAACTGAAGGCGCTGAAGGAAAAAGCCTGGCTCAGCGATCTGTAAGGCCGGAAGGCAAGGGGGAAACATGGCGCGCAAACTACGGATTTTGATGATCTGCATGGGCAATCTCTGCCGCTCGCCCACCATGGAGGGGGTGATGCGCGCCCGGCTGCAGCATTACGGGCTGGCGGCGCGGGTGGAGGTGGATTCCGCCGGCACCCACGACTACCACGTTGGCCGCGCGCCGGATCCGCGTACGCTGGCCGCCGCCGCGCAGCGCGGTTACGACCTGTCCGCGCTGCGCGCACGGCAGGTGACGGCGGCGGATTTCAGCGCCTTCGACTACCTGCTGGCCGCCGACCGCGACAATGTGGCCAACCTGGAGCGGGTGCGTGGCGGTCGTGGCGTGGCACCGCAGCTGCTATTGTCGATACTGGGGCAGCCGGCGGAAGTGCCTGATCCTTACTATGGCGGGCCGCAGGGCTTCGAGCAGGTGCTGGACCTGGTGGAAGAGGCCTGCGATGCCTGGTGTCGCCATCTGCAGCAGGTGCTGTAGCACGCCATGTCGTTGTCACAAGAGAACACTATGCCGCATACCAACAAGACACCCGATCTCAAGTCATTGTCGGTGTCGCCCAGCCACTCCGCCGATGTGATCCTGCCGCGGCAGCCGGGCAAGATGGCGCTGGGCCGGCAGCCGTTGATTGCCATCGGCTCGTCCACCGGCGGCACCGAGGCGCTGCGCGTGCTGCTGACCAGCCTGCCGGCCGACATGCCGCCGATCGTCATCACCCAGCATATGCCGGAGATGTTCACCAAGTCGTTTGCCGCCCGGCTGGACTCCTTGTGCAAGCTGACGGTGAAAGAGGCCGAGGATGGCGAGCGCCTGCAGGCGGGTACCGTCTACGTGGCGCCCGGCCATTCGCACCTGCTGGTCAAGTCCACCAATGGCATCGGCTATGCCGCCAGCTTGCACCAGGGGCCGCCGGTCAACCGCCACAAGCCGTCGGTGGACGTGCTGTTCCGTTCTGCGGCCAACGTGGCGGGCAAGCATTGCATCGGGGTAATTCTTACTGGCATGGGGCGCGATGGCGCCATTGGCATGCTGGAGTTGAAAGAAGCCGGGGCGCTGAATATTGCGCAGGACGAAGCATCCTGCGTGGTGTTCGGCATGCCCAAGGAAGCGATTGCCAGCGGTGGCGTGCACGAAGTGCTGCCACTGCAGGGCATCGCCAGTCGTTTGATGGCACTGTGTGCCAACCGCCAGGGGGCTGGCGGCTGAAGGATGGAATCCAACAATAAATGAAACGCTTGCCTGTTTTGGTGGTTGAGGATGATGCCGACCTGCGCGAGGCGCTGGTCGACACCCTGATGCTGGCCGGCTTCCCGGTGGTGGAAGCGGCCGATGGCTCGGCGGCGCTGGAGGTGCTGCAGCGCGAGCCGGTTGGGCTGGTGGTCTCGGATGCGCAGATGCAGCCGATGGATGGCTACCAGTTGTTCTTTGCGATCAAGGATCGCTATCCGGGCTTGCCATTCGTGCTGATGACGGCGTATGGCGTGCTGGAGCGCGCAGTGGAGCTGCTGCGTGCTGGCGCCAGTCACTATCTGCTCAAGCCGTTCGAGCCGCAGCAGCTGATCGCCGAGGTGGAGCGCTTCGTGCTGGAGGCGCCGGAAGTCAGCGCCGATACCCTGGTGGCGGAGTCGCCCGCCATGCGCAAGCTGCTGTCGATTGCCAGCCGGGTGGCGCCCAGCGACGCCAGCGTGCTGATCAGCGGTCCCAGCGGCGCCGGCAAGGAAGTGCTGGCGCGCTTCATGCACCAGTATTCCCGCCGCAAGGATGGGCCGTTCGTGGCCGTGAACTGCGCGGCGATTCCGGACAACCTGCTGGAGTCCACGCTGTTTGGCCATGAGAAGGGCGCCTTCACCGGTGCGACTGCCAGCCTGCCCGGCAAGTTTGAACAGGCGCAGGCCGGCACCATCCTGCTGGATGAGGTCACCGAAATGCCGTTGCCGCTGCAGGCCAAGCTGCTGCGGGTGCTGCAGGAGCGGGAGGTGGAGCGTATCGGCGCGACGCGTACCATCAAGCTGGATATCCGTGTGCTGGCCACCACCAACCGCGACATCCAGGCCGAGGTGGCTGCCGGCCGCTTCCGCGAAGACTTGTATTTCCGCCTGAATGTATTCCCGTTGCAGCTGCCCGGTTTGGCGGCGCGGCCGGAGGATATTCTGCCTTTGGCACGGAAATTGCTGCGAAAGTATGCCGACGCAGTGGGCAAGTCGAATTTGACGCTTGGCAGGGATGCCGAACGAGAATTGACTGCCTATAGTTGGGAAGGTAACATCCGCGAGCTAGATAATGTGATGCAGCGAGCGGCAATTCTTGCCGCCGGAACGGAGGTTTTTGCCGCCGATCTGATGTTGGAATCTGTCTCGCCCGAGCGGCCTGTTGCCTTGCCCGACGACATAGCGGAACCTTCCGCCGTCGAGCAGGCGATGGACATGAAGTCCATCGAAAAAAAGCACATTCTGGATGCGCTGGAAGCCGTTGGCGGAGTCAAAAAGTTGGCCGCAGAACGGTTGGGGATCAGCGAACGCACCCTGCGTTACAAGCTACAGCGCTACCGGGAAGAAGATGGTGAGTCCGCCTGAATTAGGGCGGCAACAGACAGGTAGAAACCAACATGTCTACGCAAGGCATCAACCAGCTGCTGGGCGAACTGAAGGCGATGTCGGTACTGGCTGCCGGCAAGCAGCCCGCAGCGCCAGCCCAGGCGCCGGAGGTTGACTTCTCCTCGGTGTTGCAATCAACGCTGGAGCAGGTCAACCAGGTACAGCAAACCTCCCAGGAGCTGCAAAAACGCTTTGAACTGGGGGAAGAAGGGGTCAACATCCAGGACGTGATGGTGACCATGCAGAAAGCCAGCCTGAGCTTCCAAACCATGGTGCAGGCTAGAAACAAACTGGTTTCGGCCTACCAGGAAATCATGAATACGCAAGTGTAGCCCCGCTGTCCGGCCTGGCCTGCAGCGGTAAACCAATAACGAAACAACCACTGTATGGCTGATCTGGTAGACAACGCTACGCCTGCCTGGAGAGTGCGCGTCAATGAAATGACGGCGCGTTTCAATGCTCTCCCAAATAATCGCAAAATCCTCCTCTTCGCCGCGGTCGCTGCGGTGTTGTCTATTGCCATTGCACTAATGGCATTCAATCGTGAACCCAGTTACAAGATATTGTTTACCGGGCTGGCCGATCGTGACGGCGGCCAGATAACGGCTGCGCTGCAGCAGATGAACATTCCTTATCAGCTGGGTGACGGCGGTGTCATCTCGGTGCCTAATGACAAGGTATATGACGCGCGTCTGCGTCTGGCGTCGCAAGGCCTGCCCAAGGCTGGCGGCGTCGGCTTTGAGCTGATGGACAAGCAGAAGTTCGGCATCAGCCAGTTTGCCGAGCAGGTCAACTACCAGCGCTCGATCGAGGGTGAACTGGCGCGTACCATTGAATCGGTGGCCGCGGTGGACAGCGCGCGCGTGCACCTGGCGATGCCCAAGCAGAGTGTGTTCGTGCGCGACCAGCAGCTGCCGACCGCATCGGTGATGCTGACGCTGCGGGGCGGGCGCATTCTGGATGCCGGCCAGATTGCCGGTATCCTGCATCTGGTTTCCAGCTCGGTCCCCAATTTGCCGGTGGGCAATGTGTCCATAGTCGATCAGGACGGCAACCTGCTGTCTGCCGTGCCGGATCTGAACGGCAACTCCGGCATGGACCGTCGCCAGCTCGCCTATATCCGGCAGATTGAAGCCGACTACGCCAAGCGGGTGGAAACCATCCTCGAACCCATCTTCGGCAAGGGTAACGCCCGTGCCCAGGTAACCGCGACGGTGGATTTCTCCGAGGTTGAGCAGACTTCGGAAACCTATCGCCCCAATTCCACACCTAATCCGTCGGCGACTCGCAGCCAGCAGATCGTCGAGTCGCTGGGCAAAGACGCCAGCCTGCCATCCGGGGTGCCGGGGGCGATGACTAATCAGCCGCCGAACGCGGCATCCGCCCCGCTGACCTTGCCGCCGGGGGCTGCGCCAGGCACGGCAACGCTGTCTGGCTTGCCGATGGGGAATGCCTCCGGCGCGGTGCATCGCGAGATCACCACCAACTACGAAATCGACAAGACCATCCAGCACACCAAGCTGCCGCAGGGCAATATCAAGCGCCTGACGGCCGCCGTGGTGGTGAACTACAAGATGGTGCCGGATGCGAATGGCGAGGCGAAGCCGACGCCGATGTCCGAGCGCGAGTACCAGCAGATTAACAATCTGGTGAAAGAGGCGGTTGGCTATAATCAGGAACGCGGTGACTCGGTCAATGTGGTGAATGCCAGCTTTGCCGAGACGGTGCCGGTGGTGTCGGCGAAAGATCGCCTGGTCGAGTACGCTTCCGAGAATGCCGGCAACCTGGTGAAATACGGCCTGTTGCTGATCGCCGTGCTGTACCTGCTGTTCGGCGTGGTGCGCCCGATCATGCGCGACGTGGTCAAACCGGCACCGCCAGCGCAGCCGGAGGGCGAAGAGGCGGCGGCTGCCAGCGGTGGCCGCTTGCTGGCGGTAGCCGGGGAAGAGGGCGAGGGTATGGGCGCCGCTGGTGGCGAGCAGCCATTTGACGCGCTGGATCCGAAAGAACAGTCGCGTCGTCAGTACGAGACCAATATTCAGGCGGCGCGTGATCTGGTGAAAGCCGATCCGCGCATGGCGGCCCAGATCATAAAAGAATGGATTGCGTCCGATGAGTGATGCCGGTATCCGCCGCAGCTCGGTGCTGCTGTTCAGCCTGGGGCAGGCCGAGGCGATCGAGGTGTTCAAATACCTCGGGCCGAAGGAAGTGCAGAAGCTCAGCCTGGCCATGGCCGGCCTTAGCAACCTCAGCCACGACGAAGTGGAAAAAGTGGTTGGCCAGTTCGAGGAAGAGTACGCCGCCCGGGCCAACTTCGGCGCCACCGACGAATACCTGCGCAATGTGCTGATCGAGGCACTGGGGCCGGACAAGGCGGCCAACCTGCTGGACAAGATTCTGCAGGGCAATGACCACAGCGGTATCGAAAGCCTGAAGTGGATGGACCCGTCCTCGGCGGCGGACCTGATTCGCAACGAACACCCGCAGATCATCGCCACCATCATGGTGCACCTGGACCCGGACCTGTCCAGTGCCATCCTGGCCTATTTCCCGGAGCGGCTGCGCAACGAGGTGCTGATTCGTACCGCCACGCTGGAAGGCGTGCAGCCGCAGGCGCTGCGCGAGTTGAACGATGTGCTCACCCAGTTGTTGTCTGGTTCTGACCGCATCAAGAAGAGCGCCGCCGGTGGCGTGGGCATGACGGCGGAAATCCTGAACTTCCTCGGCTCCAACGTGGAAGCCTCGGCGCTGTCCTACATCCGTGAATACGACCCGGAACTGGCACAGCGCATTCAGGACAAGATGTTCGTGTTCGACAACCTGCTGGAAATCGACGACCGTTCGATCCAGACCATCCTGCGCGAAGTGCAGTCCGACTCGCTGGTGATCGCCCTCAAGGGCACTAGCCAGGAGCTCAAGGACAAGATCTTCCGCAATATGTCGTCGCGGGCGGCGGAAATGCTGCGTGATGACCTGGAGTCCAAGGGGCCGGTCAAACTGTCGGAAGTGGAAGCCGAACAGAAGGAAATCCTCAAGATCGTGCGCAAGCTGGCCGACGAAGGCCAGATCGTACTAGCAAGCAAGGGTGGAGACGAAGGACTTGTCGAATAACAATGTAATCCCGGCCGAGGCACTGGGTCAGTGGCAGTCCTGGCGGTTTGGCGAGCTGGGGGCACAGCCCGAAACGCCGCAGCCAGAGTCGCCGGCAGACATCAGCGAACCCCCTGCAGAGGGGGTTTCTGCATTGGAGCCGCCGCCCGTTGAAGCGGAAGCGACCGTCGACCTGCCATCGCAACTGGCCGAGCCGGAAGAGGCTCCGCCGGCCTACCCAACGGCCGCGGAGCTGGAGGCCATCCACCAGGAAGCCTGGCAGGCCGGCTTCGATGCCGGGCAGCAGGAGGGGCTGCAACAAGGGCGTAGCGAAGGCGCCAGCCAGGCCTTGCAGCAGGCGTCGGCCCGCTTTGCCGAATACTGGCAGCCGCTGTCCGAGCTGCAGCAGGCATTCGAGCAGGAACTGCAGTCGCTGGGCGAGTCGCTGTCCGGCGACGTGCTGTTGCTGGCGGTGGAGCTGGCGGAGCGTATTGTGGCAACTCATATCGAGCTGGAGCGTACGGCCATTCTGCCCCTGCTGCAGCAGGCACTGGATGAGCTGGGGCATGGCCTGTTGCAGGCGAAGGTCAGGGCGCACCCGGAGGACATCGCGGTGATTCAGGCATTTGTCAGCGACGCCTATCCCGGCGTGAGCTGGCAGTGGCTGGCCGACGAAGCGGTGGCGCGCGGCGGCTGCGTGATCGAAACCAGCCAGCGCCGGCTGGATCTGGGCCTGCCGCAACGCTTGCAGACGCTACGTCGCGCGCTGGGAGTGGCTGATGTCTGACATGTTGGCCGCACAGCGCCGCTACCTGCAGGCCTGTCGTGAAGCGGCGGTGCAGGTGCCACTGTGGCAGGTGCAGGGCCAGCTGGTCCGGGTGACCGGCCTGGTGATGGAGGCGGTTGGGCTGCGCTTGCCGGTGGGCAGTGCCTGCAGCGTGGAAGTGGCGCCGGGGCATGTGGTGGAGGCGGAGGTCGTCGGCTTTGCCGAAGAACGGCTGTTCCTGATGCCGTTGACCAATATCCAGGGCCTGCTGCCGGGTACGCCGGTCAAACCGGTGGTGTCGTTTCAGCCGCCGGACTATCAGCAGACGACGGTCCGGGCCGAGCTCAACGGCCCGTTGGGGCGCCAGGTGCCGGTGGGCAGCAGCCTGCTCGGGCGTGTGCTCGACTCGCTGGGGCGGCCGCTGGATGGCAAGGGACCGGTGTTCCCCGATGCCTACTTTCCACTGTACAGCCAGCCGCTGAACCCCTTGCACCGCACCCCGGTGCACGATGTGCTGGATGTCGGCGTCAAGGCCATCAACGGCCTGCTGACCGTTGGCCGCGGCCAACGTTTGGGTCTGTTCGCCGGCTCCGGCGTCGGCAAGTCGGTGCTGCTGGGCATGATGGCGCGCTTCACCCGTGCCGACGTGGTGGTGGTGGGGCTGATCGGCGAGCGTGGCCGCGAGGTCAAGGACTTCATCGAGAACATCCTGGGCGAGGAAGGCCTGGCGCGTTCTGTGGTGGTGGCGGCGCCGGCCGACATGCCGCCGCTGATGCGTCTGCATGGCGCGGCCTACGCCACCGCGCTGGCGGAGTACTTCCGCGCCCAAGGGCTGGATGTGCTGCTGCTGATGGATTCGGTGACCCGCTATGCGATGGCGCAGCGCGAGATTGCGCTGGCCATCGGCGAGCCGCCGGTCAGCAAGGGCTACCCGCCGTCGGTATTCGCCAAGCTGCCGCAGCTGATCGAGCGCGCCGGTAACGGCGAGGCTGGTGGTGGCTCGATTACCGCCTTCTACACCGTGCTGTCGGAAGGCGACGACCAGCAGGATCCGATTGCCGACTCGGCGCGGGCGATTCTGGACGGCCACTTCGTGCTGTCGCGCGAACTGGCCGAGTCCGGGCATTACCCGGCCATCGACATCGAGCAGTCCATCTCGCGGGTGATGGTGGATGTGGTCAGCCGCTCGCACATGGACTCGGCGCGCCGCTTCAAGCAGCTGTTCTCGCGCTATCAGCGCAGCCGCGACCTGATCAGCGTCGGCGCCTACGTGCCGGGCTCGGACCCGATGCTCGACGAGGCCATCCGCCGCCATAACCAGCTGGTCGCCTTCCTCACCCAGTCCATGCACGAGAACGTGGATTTCTCCAGCTGCAGCAATCTGCTGGGCGAAACCCTGGCCGGTTGATGCGGGCCCTGTAAATCATGAGCAAGTTTGAACTGTTACTGCGACTGGCCGGCGATCGCGTGGATGCCGCGGCGGAGCGCATGCGCAAGGCGCAGCAACAGCAAGTGCAGGCGCAGCAGACGCTGCAGCAGCTGGAGGGCTTCATTGCCGATTACCAGCAGCAAATGCTGCACAAGGGGCAGGCGGGCATGTCGGTGACGCAGTGGAGCGACTACCGGCTGTTCATGCTCAAGCTGGATGATGCGCGCGTGCAGCAGCAGCAGGAAGTGGAGCGCAGCCTGCAGCGCTTTGCGGTGGAAAAGCAGGGCTGGCTGCAGGAGCGGCGCAAGCTCAAGTCTTACGAAGTGCTGCAAAAACGCGAGCAAAAGCGTGCCGATCTGGCGCAGAAGCGGCGCGAGCAAAAGACGCTGGACGAGTTTTCCGCACGCCTGAAAAAACCCTGAGCGGGCTGGCACGCAACCTGCTTTATGGTGTCATCCTGACACCGGGGGCGCTCAACATGGCCCATGCAATTTCTCCAGCCAACAAGGCCGTGCCATCTGCCGCAGCTGCCAATTCGGCTACTGCCGGCCAGCCGGCCGACAACAGTATTTTTACCGCGCTGCTATCCCAGCTGCAGCCTGCCGCCAGTACCGCGGACAGCCTGCCGTCGACGCTGGACGACTTGCTGGCCGCTGGCGATGACAAGGCGCTCAGCGGCGATATCGCCGCGCAGCCGGGGGCGGATGTCATGGCGGCGCTGCAGTTGCTGATGCAGGGTTACCAGCAGCAGCCGCTTGCCGCAGAGCGGCAGCAATTGCCAGCAGCGGCAGCATTTGCCGACAGTACCTTGCCGGATCAGGCCGCCATGCCGGCCCAGCTGCTCAACGCCTTGCGGCAACAGAGAGCCGGCGACAAGGTGGCGGCGGGTAAGCCGGAGGCGCCGGGGCAGCAGGGCATCGAGCAGGCGCTGGGCCGGCTGACGGAAGCGTTGCAGCAGCAGCCGGCTACGCCAGCCGCCTCGTTGGCCGCAGATGGTGCGCGGCGCAGCGAAGTGTTGCCGGGCAATGTGCGGCTGCTGTTCCGCCCCGAGCAGCGCAGCGAGGCGAGCGAGCTGAGCGACGAGCAGGCCGTGCTGCCACTGGATGCTAGCCAGAGCATGTTGTCCCATGCGGCCAACAGCCTGCTGCCGCAGCGCGGCAACGACAACTGGCAGGAAATCCGCCAGCCGATGACCGCGGGCAGCAGTGCTTGGCGCCAGGAGTTTGCCGAGAAGCTGGGCAACCTGGTGCAGTTCAAGCTCGATTCCGCAAGCATTAAAGTCTCGCCGGAGCATCTCGGCCCGCTGGATATCTCGATTACCTTCGATCCGCAGGACAAGGCACGGATTTCCGTGGTGGCGGCCAACCATGCCGCACGCGAAATCGTGGAAAGCGGTTTGCCGCAGCTGGGCAAGATGCTGGAGCAGTCGGGCATCCAGGTCGGCAGCGTCGAGGTGAGTTCGCAGTCGCAGCAACAGCAGGCGCGTGATCAGGGTGCGCAGTGGCAGCAGGGCCAGCAACAGGGGCAGCATCGCGGGCAGCAGCAGGAGCCATTCCTGCCGCAGACTGAGCCGGGCATTCTGGCGCTGGGCGGTGATTTGCCGCTTGGCAGCGTGGCGGCCGCCGTTTCCGAGCAATTAAGCATTCGCGCGTGACAGCTTTTCTATAGCAGCCCTGTTCAACAGGCGTGGAAATGGAGAAAATAGTCGAAATAATTTCCCGCTAGCGAGTTGACCAAGAGATGGCAGAAAAAAAGGAAGAAACCAAGGCAGCTGCGGCGTCCGCGCCCGCAGGTGGCAACAAGAAGCTGATCATCATCGTCATCGTGCTGCTGGTGGTGCTGTTGGCCGCCATTGGTGGCCTGGCTGCGTATCTGATCCTGGGGCAGTCGCACGCGCCGGAGGCCGCTTCTGCGGCACACGCAGAAGAAGCCGCGCCAAAGAAGGAAAAAAAGGATGGCCCGCCCATTTTTGAAAAAATGGACTCCTTTGTGGTCAACCTGACCGGCGGGCCGACCGCGCCGATGCTGCAGGTGGAAATGCAGGCGGAGCTGGCGGACGAAGAGGCCAAGAATAACTTCAAGGCCTACATGCCCAAGATCCGCAGTGCGGTGATCCTGCTGCTGTCCTCCAAGAATGAGGAAGAGCTGGCCACCCCGGATGGCAAGGTGAAGCTGCGCGCGCAGATCAAGCGCATCATGAATGAAGCCATGGATGCCGCCGATACCGAACCGGTAGAGGGCGTGCTGTTCACCTCCTTCATCATCCAGCAACAATAAAGCTGAGTCATGGCCGACGAGATCCTGTCCCAGGAAGAGGTAGACGCGCTATTACGCGGCGTTACCGGGGAAGAGGAAGATGATGGTGATTCCGGCGACGGAAGCTCGATACGTTCCTACGACATCGGTCGGCAGGAGCGTATCGTCCGTGGCCGCATGCCGACGCTGGAAATCATCAACGAGCGCTTTGCCCGCAACCTGCGTATCGGCTTCTTCAACTTCATCCGCCGCAATGCCGAAATCTCGGTGGGGCCGGTACGGGTGCAGAAGTACAGCGAGTTCATCCGCAATCTGGTCGTGCCGACCAACCTCAATCTGGTGCACATCAAGCCGCTGCGCGGTACCGGGCTGCTGATTTTCGACCCGGACCTGGTGTTCCTGGTGGTGGACAACCTGTTTGGCAGCGATGGCCGCTTCCACGTACGGGTCGAGGGGCGCGACTTCACCCCCACCGAGCAGCGCATCATCCAGAAACTGCTGGAAGTGGTGTTTGCCGAGTACCAGAAGGCGTGGGAGCCAGTGTATCCGATCGAGTTCGGCTATATCCGCTCCGAGATGAACACCCAGTTCGCCAACATCGCCACCCCGACCGAAGTAGTGGTGGCGGTGACCTTCCATATCGAGCTGGGCGCTGGCGGCGGCGACTTCCACGTCTGCCTGCCGTATTCGATGGTGGAGCCGCTGCGCGACATCCTGTCCAGCACCATGCAGGCGGACCGTACCGAAGTGGATAACCGCTGGGTCAACCTGATGCAGCGCCAGGTGCAGGCGGCGGAAGTGGAGCTGGTGGCCACCCTGGCGCAGGCCAAGATCACGCTGGGGCAGATTCTCAATCTGAAGCAGGGCGACGTGGTGATGGTGGAAGTGCCGGAGAAAATCGTGGCCGATGTCTCGGGCATCCCGGTGCTGTCCTGCAGCTACGGCACGGTGGCCGGCAACTACGCGCTGAAGGTGGAAGAAATCCTGGCCGGGGCGCACGACCTGGCCGATATGCCGAATGGAGAAAACGAAGATGGCTGAAGAACAAGGCTTTGACCCGGATTCCGTTGCCGGCGCCGTGGATGGCGACAGCACCGACGTCATGGACGACTGGGCCGCGGCCATGGCCGAGCAGGAGCAGGTGGATGCCGCTGCTGCCGAGGTGAAGCCGGCCTCCGCGCTGTTCCCAGATTTCTCGGCGGCCGGCGGCGCGCAGTCCGTGCCGCAGAACCTGGACATGATCCTGGATATCCCGGTGCAGCTCACCGTGGAGCTGGGGCGCACCAAGATCGCCATCCGCAACCTGCTGCAGCTGGCGCAGGGCTCGGTGGTGGAACTGGACGGCCTGGCCGGCGAGCCGATGGATGTGCTGGTGAATGGCTGCCTGATCGCCCAGGGCGAGGTGGTGGTGGTCAACGACAAATTCGGTATCCGCCTGACCGACATCATTACCCCGGCCGAGCGCTTGCGCCGGCTGCAAAAATAATCATGCTGCGTATCCTGTTCTGTTTGCTGCTTGCCGCCCCGGCGCTGGCGGCCCCTCCAGCCGAGGGGCCGTCGCCGTTATGGGGCATGCTGCAGGTGATCTTCGGCCTGCTGCTGGTGCTGGCGGCCATTGTCGGTATTGCCTGGCTGTTCCGCCGCTTTTCCATGGGCAGCATGCTGGGCCGCTTCCAGCCGGCGCGCGTGGTCAGCGGCGTGATGGTCGGTCCGCACGAGCGGGTGGTGATCGTGGAACTGGCGGAAGAATGGCTGGTGCTGGGGGTGACCTCCCGCAACGTCAACCTGCTGAAGACCATGCCCAAGCCGGCAGGCCATGATGCCGGCCAGCCTGCGGCCAACCCGCCGTTTGCGCAGTGGTTGGCCGCCGCCATGGACAAGGCCCGCAAGCGCCAGGGAGACGGCGACAAATGAAATGGAAGTTGAGTTTCGGCCTGCTGCTGTCGCTGCTGCCGGCAGCGGTGTGGGCTGCCGGCCTGCCGATGATGACCAGCACCCCGTCGCCGGGCGGCGGGCAGAACTATTCGCTCAGCCTGCAGATGCTGCTGCTGATGACCGGGCTGAGCTTCATCCCGGCCATGGTGCTGATGATGACCTCGTTCACCCGCATCATCATCGTGCTGTCGCTGCTGCGCCAGGCGCTGGGCACCATTCAATCGCCGCCCAACCAGGTACTGGTGGGGCTGGCATTGTTCCTCAGCATCTTCGTGATGGCGCCGACGCTGGACGAGGTCTACAGCAAGGCCTGGGTGCCGTTGTCGGAAGACCGCATCACCTTCCAGCAGGCGGCAGACGAGGCCGCCAAGCCGATGAAGGCCTTCATGCTGACGCAGACGCGCGAGAAGGACCTGGCGTTCTTCATCGAAATCTCGCAATCGCCGCCGCCGGCCACGCGCGCCGACGTGTCCTTGAAGACGCTGGTGCCGGCCTTCGTGGTCAGCGAGCTGAAAACCGCGTTCCAGATCGGCTTCATGGTGTTCATCCCGTTCCTGATCATCGACCTGGTGGTGGCCAGCATCCTGATGGCGATGGGCATGATGATGGTGTCGCCGGTGATCATCTCGCTGCCGTTCAAGATGATGCTGTTCGTGCTGGTGGACGGCTGGACCCTGCTGCTGGGTTCGCTGGTGCAGAGCTTTGCCGGGCGCTGAGGTAATCCTATGACTCCAGAAACCGTCATCAACCTGGTGCAGAACGCGCTGTACGTGCTGATCCTGGTATCGGCGCCGCCGCTGGCGGTGTCGCTGCTGGTGGGCCTGCTGGTGAGCATCCTGCAGGCGGCCACTCAGATCAACGAAATGACGCTGACCTTCATCCCCAAGCTGCTGGCGATGTTCCTGGTGCTGGTGCTGGCCGGGCCGTGGATGCTGACCACGCTGCTGGACTACATGACACGGCTGTTCCAGAGCATCCCCAGCGTCATCGGCTGAACGTGACTGACGCATGCTGACGTTCAGCGATACCCAGATCAGCGCTTTCCTGGCGTATTTCCTGTGGCCGTTCGCCCGCATTGTCGGGCTGATGCTGTCCGAGCCGCTGCTCTCGTCGCGCAGCATCCCGCGCCGCTACAAGGCCGGCTTCGCCCTGATGCTGACCCTGCTGCTGGCGCCGCTGCTGCCGCCGTTGCCGGCGATCCCGGTGCTGTCGGCACAGGGTACGCTGCTGGTGGTGCAGCAGCTGCTGATTGGCATCATCATGGGCATGGCGATGCGCATCGTGATCACCGGGGTGGAAATGGCCGGCTTCCTGATGGGCACCCAGATGGGCCTGGGCTTTGCCATGTTCTTCGATCCGCAGCACTCGTCGCAGGTGCCGGCGGTATCGCGGGTGCTGACCGTGTTTGCCACCCTGATCTTCCTGAGTTTCGACGGCCACCACGTGCTGATTGCCGCGCTGGCGGACAGCTTCCAGACCTTCCCGATCGGCCGCAGCCTGCCGGCCAGCAGCCTGCGCGAGGTGGCGATCTGGGGCGGCAAGCTGTTCAGCTGGGGGTTGTGGATGTCGCTGCCGGTGGTGGGCTGCCTGCTGGTGGTCAACCTGGCCATCGGCGTGATGACGCGCGCCGCGCCGCAGTTCAATATTTTCTCCTTCGGCTTTCCGCTCACGCTGATGATAGGTTTCATCGCGCTGTACCTGGCGCTGCCGCTGCTGGAGCCGGCGGTGAGCCAGACTTACCGCGAGGCATTCGAGTTTATTGCGGCGCTGCTGAAGGAGGCCTAGCTTTTTGCTAGAATGTCGCGTTTGTTATTTTCCCGGTCTGTCACCATGCAGGCCGTAAACCACTGATATACCGAGGCTTTTATGGCTGGCCACAGCAAATGGGCGAACATTAAGCACAAGAAGGAACGCGCCGACGCCAAGCGCGGCAAGATCTTTACCCGCCTGATCAAGGAAATCACCGTTGCCGCCAAGATGGGCGGCGCCGATATCGACACCAACCCGCGCCTGCGTCTGGCGGTGGACAAGGCCTGGGATGCCAACATGCCCAAGGACAACGTCCAGCGCGCCATCGACCGTGGCGCCGGCACGCTGGAAGGCGTGGATTACCTGGAATGCCGTTACGAAGGCTACGGTATCGGCGGCGCCGCCGTGATGGTGGACTGCCTGACCGACAACAAGACCCGCACCGTCGCCGACGTGCGTCATGCTTTCTCCAAGTACGGCGGCAATATGGGCACCGACGGCTGCGTGGCGTTCCAGTTCACCCACTGCGGCTCGCTGCTGTTCGCGCCGGGTGTGGACGAGGACGCGCTGATGGAAGCGGCGCTGGAGGCCGGTGCCGACGACGTAGTGAGCAACGACGACGGCTCGCTGGAAGTGCTGACCCCGCCGTACGACTTCCCGCTGATCAAGGCGGCGCTGGAAAGCGCCGGCTTCAAGGCCGAAGGCGGCGAAGTCACCATGCGCCCGCAGAACGAAACCGAACTGACCGGTGACGACGCCGTACGCATGCAGAAGCTGCTGGACGCGCTGGAGGACCTGGACGACGTGCAGGAGGTGTACACCTCCGCGGTGCTGGAAGACTGATTATCCGCCTGTTACGCAAGCAAAAGCCCGCATCGCCTGATGCGGGCTTTTTTGTTTGACGCCAAGGTTGGCCGCATGCGGCCAACCTTGGCGGCCCGGCGCTGCGGACAAAACCACGCCGGCCGACGCCGGCGCTACCCGGCTACGGCAAGGCGGTGCAACGCAGGGCCAAGAGGTATGCCCGCGGCGGCTAGAACACCGACTCGCCGCTGCGGGTGGTGAAGCGGTCCAGCGCCTCCAGCCCGGCCAGCGAGTTGCCACGCGCATCCAGCCCCGGGCTCCATACCGCGATGCTCATCTTGCCCGGCAGGATGGCGAGGATGCCGCCACCGACACCGCTCTTGCACGGCAGGCCGACGCGGTAGGCGAACTCGCCGGCGGCGTCGTAGGTACCACAGGTGAGCATGATGGCGTTGATCTGCTTGGCCTGGCTGCGGCTCAGCCGTTGCCGGCCGCTCACCGGCGAAGCACCGTGATTGGCCAGGAACAGGCCGGCGCGCGCCAGCTCGCGTACGTTCATGCGGATGCTGCAGGCGCGGAAGTAGTGCGCCAGCAGCGGCTCCACGCCGCCGTGGATGTTGCCGCAGCTTTTCATGAAGTGGCCGAGTGCGGCGTTGCGGTGGCCGTGTTCGGCCTCCGAGGCGGCGATCACGTAGTCGAAGTCGATGGCCGCCTCGCCGGTCTCCTCGCGCAGGAAAGCGCGCAGTGCGCTGCTGCTGTCGCCGAACTCGCCGAGGGCGATGTCGGTGACCACCAGCGCGCCGGCATTGATGAACGGGTTGCGCGGGATGCCGTTTTCGTACTCCAGCTGTACCAGCGAGTTGAACGGGTTGCCGGACGGCTCCTTGCCCACGCGCTGCCACAGCGCCTCGCCGTGGCTTTGCAGCGTGTGCGCCAGCATGAAGGCCTTGGAGATGCTCTGGATGGAAAAGCGCTTGTCGGCGAGGCCGGTGGCGTACAGGCCACCATCCAGCGTGGCCACCGCCATGGCGAACTGCTGCGGGCTTTCCATCGCCAGCGCCGGGATATAGTCCGCCGGTCGGCCCTGCGCCAGGAAGGGGTCGACATCATGCGCGATGCTGTCGATCAGGGTCTGAATGTCCATATTGCTCTGTCAGGTGTTGTTATGTGGGTGAACACCGCCGCGGCTGCCCTCTGGGTGGCTTGTGCACCGTGGCGGCAAGGTTGGCCGCAAGCGGCTTAGTCGCCCCATTCGGCGACAAAGTCGTCGCGGAAGCGGTACAGCCAGGCCAGGCGCGCTTCGCCCAGCGCCTTGCCGGCGGCGGTCTGCATGCTGGTCGGCAGGGTAGCCAGCTTGACGGCGATGTGATCCAGCGCGAACTGGCAGTCGTCCAGCGCACGGCTGGCGCCCAGCGCGTCGTGCGGGTGGGCCAGCTGGCTGTTCATGCGCCCGGCGGTATAGAACAGCCGCGCCAGCCCTACCGCGCCCAGCGCGTCCAGGCGGTCGGCATCCTGCACCAGCTGCGCCTCCAGCGTCTGCGGGGCGATGTTGGCGGAGAAGCTGTGCGCTTCGATGGCATGTGCCACTGCGGCCAACTTGTCGGCGGGGAAGCCCTGCGTGGCCAGCTCGCGGCTGGCCAGTGCCGCCGCCTGGCGCGAGGCCAGCTGGCGTTCGGGGTGATTCTTCGGCAGGTTGACCAGGTCGTGCAGGTAGCAGGCGGCCATCACCACCAGCGCATCGGCGTCGGGGTGGCTGGCCAGCAGCTGCTGCGCGGTACGCCACACGCGCTGCAGGTGGTTGAGGTCGTGGGCGCCGTCGTCGCCGGCGTGGTGGCGGGCCAGTTCGGCCAGGCGCGGTTGCCAGCTGGCAAGCAAGGAGGTCATGGGCTGTCCGGGCGGGAAGGGGAACTCATTAAATGAGGCGCTGCGCGGACTGTCAATGCGGCCAGGCCCAAAAGCAAAGACGCCCGTGAAGGGCGTCTTGCGGGGGCAATATTGTGGCGGCTTACTTCTTGCCCTTGATGCTTTCTTCCAGCTCGGCAAAGCTCGGGCGCTCGGTGGAGTACAGCACCTTGCGGCCGAATTCCACTGCCGTCTGCGGCGCATAGCCCTGCATGCTGGCCAGCAGCACGGTCTTGATGCACTGGAACTCCTTGGAGCTTTCGTCCAGTTTCTGCTCCAGCAGCGTGCCCAGCGGGCCGACGAAGGCGTAGGCCAGCAGAATACCCAGGAAGGTACCCACCAGCGCCGAGCCGATCATGCCGCCCAGCACCGCCGGCGGCTGGCCGACCGAGCCCATGGTGTTCACCACCCCCAGCACCGCCGCCACGATACCGAAGGCCGGCAGCGCATCGCCCAGGCGGGTGATGGCGGCGGCCGGCGCGTGGCCTTCGTGGTGGTGGGTTTCGATCTCGATGTCCATCAGGTTCTCGATTTCCATCGCGTTCAGGTTGCCGGACACCATGATGCGCAGGTAGTCGGTGATGAAATCCATGATGTGATGGTCGCTGGAAATGGCTTCGTACTTGGAGAACACCGGGCTGCTGTGCGGGTCGTCCACGTCTTTTTCCACCGACATCAGGCCTTCCTTGCGGATCTTGACCAGGATCTCGAACAGCATGCCCAGCAGGTCCATGTAACGGGCCTTGGTGTAGCGCGAGCCCTTGAACAGGGTGGGCAGCGCGCTTTTTACCGCCTTGAGGGTCTTGCCCTGGTTGGTGACGACGAAGGCGCCCAGCGAGCCGCCGAAAATGGCCAGCAATTCCGTCGGCAAGGCATGGATGATGACCTCCATATTGCCGCCGTGAATGATGTAGGCGCCAAAGATACAGACCAGCGCGATGGCGTAACCGATACCTACGTTCATGAGCCTGCTTTCTCCCGAGTGTGCAAGGCAAGTGGTTTCACTATAAAGCCAGCCCATTGTTGATTGCCAGCGGCGTGGTCAATCCATTTTGCATGCTTGGGCGGCATGATGTGGCAAGTGAATGCAAACACGGGATGCTACCGCGATTGCGCGGGCACTGCCAACCACGGCAGCGCCCGCGGGGCGCGGAAGGAGCGGCGCTTAGCGCTGCTGGCAGTAGGCGCCGGCGATAGCTGCGGCCAACCTGGCGTTGTTCAGCACCAGCTGGATGTTGGCCGCCAGGCTGTCGCCGCCGGTCAGCTCGCAGACGCGGGCCAGCAGGAAGGGGGTGGATTCCTTGCCGCCGATCTGCTGCGCCGCGGCCTCCGCGAGTGCCTGTTCGATGGCGGCGTCGATCTTGTCGCGCGGCATCGCGTACTGCTCGGGAATCGGGTTGGCGATCACCATGCCGCCTTTGAGGCCCAGCTGCCACTTGGCCTGCATCGCCGCGGCGATGTCGGCGGCCTCGTCCAGCTGGTAATCGACGCCGAAGTCGCTGTCGCGGGTAAAGAACGCCGGCAGACGCGCGGTGCGGTAGCCGATCACCGGCACGCCGTGGGTTTCCAGGTATTCCAGCGTCAGCCCCAGGTCGAGGATGGACTTGGCGCCGGCGCACACCACCGCCACCGGCGTCTGTGCCAGCTCCTGCAGGTCGGCGGAGACGTCGAAGCTCGTTTCCGCGCCACGGTGCACGCCGCCGATGCCGCCGGTGGCGAACACGCGGATGCCGGCCATGGCGGCGATGATCATGGTGGAGGCCACGGTGGTGGCACCGGTGCGCTTGGCCGCCACGATGAAGGGCAGGTCGCGGCGGCTGACCTTCACCACCTCGCGGCCGGCCTTGCCCAGGTGTTCGATCTCTTCATGGCTCAGGCCGGCTTTCAGGCGGCCGTCGATGATGGCGATGGTGGCCGGCACCGCACCGTGGGCGCGTACCTCGGCCTCCACCCGCAGCGCGGTTTCCACGTTCTGCGGGTAGGGCATGCCGTGCGAGATGATGGTGGACTCCAGCGCGACGACCGGTTTGCCGGAGGCCAGCGCTGCGGCCACGTCCGGGTGAATGTCGAGGTAAGGCGTGGTGTTCATGGTTTGGCTTCCGTATCAGGCGTGTTGGGCCAGCCAGGTTTCCACCGCGGTGGTAGACAGGCTGGGGTGGTTGGTGGCGCTGGAGCCCAGCGTCAGCGCGGCGCAGGCCTGGGCGAACGGCAGGCTGTCGGCCAACGTCCAGCCCTGCAGCTGGCCATGCACGATGCCGGCCATCAGCGCATCGCCAGCGCCGGTGGCGTTCACCACTGCTACTTGCGCCGCCGCCAGTTGGCCGCGTGTGCCATCGCTGCGGCTCCAGCAGACGCCGCCTTCGCCCTGGCTCAGCACCAGCTGCTGCACGCCCTGGGCGTGGAACCAGTCGGCCACGCGCCAGGCATCATCGCTATTGGCCAGCGGCAGGCCGGACAGCGCCTCGGCTTCCAGCCGGTTGGGCTTCAGGGTGTGGATGTGCGCCAGCCACGGTCGCAGCCGCTGGCATTTGTGGGCAGAGACAGTGTCGGCGAACACCGGCTGGGTGCCGCGGTGGGCGAAGATCCACTGCAGCGAGTCTTCCGGCAGGTTGCAGTCGATCACCAGCGCGGCGGCATGGCGCAGCCGCTCCAGCTTGTCGGCTAGTCGCTCCGGCCCCAGCCGCTGCAGGATGTCCATGTCGTTGACCGCCACCGCCATGTCGCCATCCGGGCCGTGCAGCGACAGATAGGTGGAGGTGGCCTCGTCCGGCAGCAGCCAGGCATCGCGCACGTCCACCCCGGCCTTGTGAGTGGCTTCCAGCAGCGTACGGCCGTACAGGTCGTCGCCCACCACGGTGAGCAGGCGGGCGTCGTTGCCCAGCCGTGCCAGGTTCTCGGCGATATTGCGCGCCACGCCACCGGGCGAGCAGCGGATGTGCCCGGGGGTGGAGTCGCCGCGCTGCAGCACCTGCGCGGTGCTGCCGCAGATGTCCATATTGGCGCCGCCGATCAGCAGCACGTACTGCTGCTGCGCCAGGATGTAGCCCTTGCCGAGGATGCGGCCCTTCTGCATCAGGTTCATGATGTGGCCGGCCACCGCCGAGCGGCTGATGCCCAGGCGGTCGGCCAATTCCTGCTGCGGAATCAGCGGCTCGTCGCGCAGGATGGCGAGAATTTGTTGTTCGCGTTCGGTCATTTAACAAATGTTTGTTATGCAAACTTAAGTTTGAATTTTGGCCGCGACAGGTGAGGCATGTCAAGCATGCTCGGGCAGCTGGACGCAAAGGTTGGCCGCAGTAGTCGTAGTAGGCACTAGCGTGGGGTGCATCTGGAAGATGGCTGCTGGGCTGCGCCAGCCCCTGCTGTCTGGCTGGCGGCGGGCGAGTCGTGGTGGGGAAGGGCCGTGCCCGCCGCATGAAAGACGGCCGGAAGCATGGCATCCGGCCGTGGTGTCCCGCGCCTGCGGGCCTAGCTGGCCTGCAGCTGCCAGCTGCCGCCGCCGTGCAGCAGCAGTTGCAGGTCGTGGTGCCCCAGCAGCGAGCTGCGGTGACCGACGCTGACCAGGGTGGTGTGCGGCAGGCGCTGGCGCAGCAGGCGGTACAGCGTGTCCTCCAGCCCTTCGTCCATGGCCGAGGTGGCCTCGTCGAGGAAGGCGACGTGTGGTGCGGCCAACAGCAGGCGACCGAAGGCCAGCCGTTGCTGCTCGCCCAGTGACAGCGTGTGGCTCCAGTCGGCGTCCACGTCCAGCTTGCCGCTCAGATGGCCCAGGTGCACCGCCTTCAGCACGGCAACGGCGGCGGCGTCGTCATGTCCGGCCGGTTTCGGGTAGTACAGCGCGTCGCGCAGCGTGCCCAGCGGCAGGTAGGGGCGCTGCGACAGGAACAGCAGCTGCTCCGGCGCCGGGTGCTGCATCTTGCCGTCGCAGTGCGGCCACAGCCCGGCGATGGCGCGCAGCAGTGTGGTCTTGCCGCTGCCGGACGGGCCGCGGATCAGCAGCGCGTGGCCCGGCTCCAGCGACAGCTCCAGCTTGCTCAGCAGCGGCTGCTGGTCCGGGCGGCGCACGTTCAGCTCGTGCAGGATCAGCCCGCCGTCGCGCAGGGTGTGGGTGGGCTGCGGCAGGCGCGCGGCATCCTCCACCGAGTCCAGGAAGCCGGTGAGACGATCCAGCACCGCCTTGTACTCGGCAAAGCTGTCGTAGGCGCTGCGGAAGAAGGACAGGTTGTCCTGCAGCTGGTTGAAGGCATTTGCCGTCTGCACCATGTCGCCCAGCGAAATCTGCTTGGCAAAGAAGCGCTTGGCCTGGATCACGAATGGAAAGATCACCGCGGCCTGGCTGACCACCAGGTTGAAGCCGTTGAATTTCAGGCTACGGAACACGATCTGCCACACGTTCTGGATCACATTGTCGAAGCGCTGGCGCAGGGTGCGGCCTTCCACTTCCTCGCCGCGGTAGAACGCCACGCTCTCGCCGTACTCGCGCATGCGGATCAGCGCGTAACGGTAGTCGGCGTTCAGTTTCTCGTTGAGGAAGTTCAGGCGGATCAAGGGCCGGCCGATGCGGAACGCCAGCACGGTGGCCACGATCACGTAGATGTAGGCAACGAACACCATGGCGCGCGGGATGTCGATGCCGAACAGCGTCAGCACCCCGGACAGGCCCCACAGGATCACGGTGAACTCGAAGGTGGATACCAGCGCGTCGATCACCCCCATCGACAGCGACAGCGAACTGGACACGAAGCTGGCCACATCCTGCTGGATACGCTGGTCCGGGTTATCGCCGGGCTGGGCGAGGTGGGCGCTGCGGTAGTAGGCCTGCTGGTTCAGCCAGCGCTTGAGCAGGCTCTCGTTCAACGCCTGGCGCCAGCGGATCAGGAACGACTGCTGGATGTAGTAGTTGAACAGCACGCGGCCAACGTGTACCGCGGCCAGGACGGCGAACACCAGCATCGACAGCCAGAACGCCTTCTGGTCCCACTTCTGCAACGCGGTGTACATGCCGTTGTACCAGTAGGAGAACAGCACGTTGATGCGCACCCCGGCCAGGGTGACCAGCAGGATCAGCAGCAGCGCCAGCAGCGGCCGCCAGCCGTTTTGCGCCGGCAGGAAGAACTCGCCGGCCAGGCGCCAGAACTGCCGTCCCCAGTTGGTGAAGCGCACCAGCAGCCACAGCGCCAGGCCGGACACCGGCAGTGTGATCGCCAGCGCCTTGCCCAGCCAGATGGCGCTGGCAAGCAGTTCGTGATTCCAATCCATCATTTCTCCTTATTGTCCGCGGACGGAAAGCCTATTGAGCGCCGCCGGCACAAACTGTTCCATTGCCGGCTGTGGCGGGCTTGACGGGTTTGCTACAATGGCGCTTTGTCGACCTCGAACAGGCCAATAACCCTGCCATGCTCAATCTCTACAACACGCTGACCCGCCAAAAAGAAGTATTCAAACCTATAGCACCCGGCAAGGTAAAGATGTACGTGTGTGGCATGACCGTTTACGACCTGTGTCACATCGGTCATGCGCGGATGCTGACCGCGTTCGACATCATCTATCGCTGGTTCGCGGCGTCCGGTTACGACGTGACCTACGTGCGCAATATCACCGACATCGACGACAAGATCATCAAGCGTTCCGCCGAGCGCGGCATCAGCCCGGAAGCGCTGGTGGAAGAAACCGTCGCCGACATGCAGGCCGATACCGGTGCGCTGGGCCTGCTGCGGCCAACCTTCGAGCCGCGCGCCACCCAGCACATCGGTGGCATGCAGGACATCATCAGCAAGCTGATCGCCCGCGGCAAAGCCTACCCGGCGGCCAACGGCGACGTGTACTACGCGGTGCGCGAGTTCCCCGGCTACGGCAAGCTGTCCGGCAAGACGCTGGAAAGCCTGCGCGCCGGCGAGCGTATCGAGGTGGACCCGAACAAGCGCGATGCGCACGATTTCGTGCTGTGGAAGGCCGCCAAGCCGGGCGAGCCGCAGTGGCAGAGCCCGTGGGGCGCCGGCCGTCCGGGCTGGCATATCGAGTGCTCGGCGATGAGCTGCCACCACCTGGGCGAGCATTTCGACATCCACGGCGGTGGCGAGGACCTGCAGTTCCCGCACCACGAGAACGAGATTGCACAGAGCGAAGGCGCCAACGGGCAGCAGTACGTCAACTACTGGCTGCACAACGGCTTCATCAACGTCGACGGCGAGAAGATGTCCAAGAGCCTGGGCAACTTCTTTACCATCCGCGACGTGCTGGGGCATTTCGATGGTGAGGTGATCCGCTTCTTCATCGTGCGCAGCCACTACCGCAGCCCGGTGAACTTCACCGACGGCATCCTCAACGACGCCAAGCAGGGCCTGACCCGGCTGTATACCGCGCTGCGCGGGCTGGAACTGCCGGCCTTCGCCGGTATCAACTGGAGCAACCCGTATGCGGCGCGCTTCAAGGCGGCGATGGACGACGACTTCGGTACCTCGGAAGCGGTGGCGGTGCTGTTCGAGCTGGCCGGCGAAGTGAACAAGAGTGGCGACCTGGCACTGGCGCGGCTGCTGAAGGATCTGGGCGGCGTGCTGGGCTTGCTGCAACGCGATCCGGAAGCCTTCCTGCAAGGCGAGGCCGGTGGTGATGGCCTGAGTGCCGAGCAGGTGGAAGCGTTGATCCAGGCGCGCAAGGATGCGCGTGCGGCCAAGAACTGGGCCGAGTCCGACCGCATCCGCGACGAGCTGACCGCCGCCGGCATCGTGCTGGAAGACAGCGCCGCCGGCACCAGCTGGCGCCGTGCCTGAGCATGACAGCGCAGCAGGGGGGGGCTGCAATTGCCCCTTGCCAAGTCCGGCCAATGGTCGGATAATCGCGTGTTCTAAAGAAGTACAGGCAAAACCCCCTGTACCCGTGTGTAAAGGAAAAATCATGCAAGCTGACATCCAGCCGAATTACAAAGAAGTACAGGTTGCCTGCTCCTGCGGTAACCAGTTCGTGACCAAGTCCACTATGGGCAAAGACAGCTTCCATATCGAAGTTTGCTCCCAGTGCCACCCGTTCTACACCGGTAAGCAGAAGATCGTTGATACCGCTGGTCGCGTTGATCGCTTCAACCAGAAGTTCGGCGGCTTCTTCAAGCGCTAAGCGCTGCTTGCAGGATGCTCGAGAAAAAGGCAGCTACGGCTGCCTTTTTTGTTGCCTGCGATTTGCCATCGCGGCACCATGCGCCTGGCTTGCTGTCTCTTTCCCGTTAACGATTTCCCCGGTTTGCACCGCATGCTGACCTATACCCCCTACGATTCCAATCGCCTGCCGGTGGCTACCGAAAAGCCGTGGCTGCTCCTGCTGCTGGCCTTTGTCTGGCTGTGGCCGGGCATCTTTGGCCACACGCCGTGGAAGCCGGACGAACCGTTTGTCACCGCCGTGGTGCAGCACTTTGTTGCCGGCGGGCACTGGATGCTGCCCACCGTGGCCGGCCAGCCCTACCTGGAATACGCGCCGCTGTACTACTGGTTGGCCGCAGTGCTGGTCAAGTTGCTGTCGCCGTGGCTGCTGCCGCTGCACGATGCCGCCCGGCTGGCGACGCCACTGTTCATGGCGGTGGCGCTGGCGTTTGCCGGCGGCCTGGGGCGCGAACTGGTTGGCCGCCGCCATGGCCGCAGCGTGGTGCTGATCCTGATCGGCAGCCTGGGGCTGATTGTCACCGGCCATGAAATGAACCCGGTGGTGGCCGGTTTTGCCGGCTTTGCTGCCGCGCTGTACGCGCTGGTGCTCACCTGGCGCTCGCCCGCGATCGCCGGCGCCTTGCTGGGCGCCGCCATCGTGGTGATCTTTTTGTCCACCAACCTGCTGCAGCTGTTGCTGATCAGCAGCGTCGCCTTGCTGTTGCCAGCCTTCGCCGCCTGGCGCAACAAGAACTACGCCATCACCTTGGCCATGGCGCTGCTGTTTGCGCTGCCCCTGCTGCTGGTATGGCCGTGGGCGCTGTACAAGAATTACCCGCCGGTTTTTGCGCTGTGGTGGCAGAACTACGCGCTGGGGCCGCTGCAGGGCTTTGGCAAGCTGGGGCTGTTCCACGAGCTGGGCTACTACCCCAAGCTGGTGCTGTGGTATGGCTGGCCGGCGTGGCCGCTGGCCGCCTGGACGCTGTGGAAAAACCGCCGCTACGAGCAGCCGCTGCTGCAGCTGCCCTTGCTGTGCTTCGCGGTGATGCTGCTGCTGCTGACCTTTTCCAGTCGCAGCCTGAGCGAAGACGCCATGGTGCTGCTGCTGCCGCTGGCACTGTTGGCCGCAGTGGAGCTGGACAGCCTGCGCCGCGGGGCATCCTCGTTCCTCAACTGGTTCGGCCTGATGGCGTTCGGCTTCTTTGCCGTGCTGGTATGGCTGGGCTGGGCGGCGATGAACTTTGGCTGGCCGGAGCGGCTGGCGCGGCGCGCGGCCTATTTCAGCCCGTACTACACGCCGCAGGTATCCACCGTGGCGGTATTGCTGGCGGTGGTCGCCACCGCGCTGTGGCTGTGGGCGGTGACGCGCCGCCACCTGCGTGGGCGACAGGCGGTCACCAACTGGGCGGCCGGGCTGACGCTGTTCTGGGGGCTGCTGCTCAGCCTGTGGCTGCCGTTTCTGGATGCCGCCAAGAGCTACCAGCCGGTAGTGCAAGGCATGCTGCGGGCCTTGCCTGCCGGTGATCAGTGCGTAGCGGTGGAGCAGGGGCAGACCATGGCACGCATCAGCTGGGGCTATTACGCCAACCTGCAACTGCGCCCATTCGCCCCGGGCCAGCCGCTGCCGTGCCGCCTGTGGTTACTGGTACGCGACCCGAGCCACGGCCTCACGCTGCCGGCCGGTTGGCAGCCGCGCTGGCAGGGCAACCGCGCCCGCGACAAGCACGAGCAATACCTGTTGCTGCAGAAACAGGGATAAACCGCAAAGGCCACCGCTGGGTGGTCTTTGACTTGTCGGCGTAGCATATTGCCGCCATTTTGGAATGGCGGTGGCACAAAGATGGCACAAAATGAAAATGGGTTAGACGGCATCGCCATCTAACCCATTGAATACCTTGGTGCCGGTAAGAGGAGTCGAACCCCCGACCTTCGCATTACGAATGCGAAAGACACTAGAGTCATGGCTGTTGATTTTCGTTGCGGGGAAATGCGTTAACTCAATGTTAGCAATAGTTTAAGGCGTATTGTTCTAAAAATTTTGTTGCACCGTGTTGACCAGAGTAGTCAGAAAAATCTTACAATGCTCTTACAACCTTTGGCCTTGTAAGAAAATTTGCTATGAAGCGTAGACCGCTGACAATCAGCCGCATCGACAAACTTTCCTGCCCGGAAGGGAAGGCGCAGACATTTCTGTGGGATAGCGACGTGCCAGGTCTTGCGGTCCGTTGCACTCCGACTCGAAAGACATTCGTCTTTCAGGCCGAGCTGCACGGGAATACCCTGCGCGTGACCATAGGGGAGTATCCGGCTTGGAGACTGGATGCGTCTGCAGATAGTGCAGAGCCGAATGCCCGCCGTCGGGCCCGCGAGCTGCGCGGTATGGTCGATCAAGGTATAGATCCCCGCGAAAAAGAAAAGCAGGCCAAGGCCGAAAGTGAGCGTCAGCAGCAGGAGGGACGTCGCAAGGCTGCGTTGGTCTCCGATGCATGGGCCGACTATATGGAGTACCTGCGTACTACCAACTCCCCGAAAACGCGGAAGCCACGGTCGGCCCGTTACATTCTCGATCACGAGCGTCTTTCTGCTGCTGGCGGCGACATCAAAAAACGCGGTAAAGGGGAAACCATAGCGGGGCCGCTGTTCCCTCTGTTGGCGAAGCGCCTTGTGGACTTGACTTCCGTAGTCGTGGCGGAGTGGCTTCAGCGGGAAAGTGCCTCTCGCCCCACTGTAGCGGCTCATGCTTACAGGCTGCTGCGCGCATTTCTCGTGTGGCTGAACCAATCGGATTACCGTGGGCTGGTTGATACGGGCGTGTGCACTTCCCATGAGGTGCGTGGGCAGTTGGCGAGGCCGAACGCAAAAGATGACTGTTTGCAGCGCGAACAGCTCGCGTCTTGGTTTGCTGAAGTGCGTAAGTTAGGTGAGCCAGTTGTCGGTGCGTACCTTCAGGCCTTGTTGCTAACGGGGGCGCGCCGCGAGGAGTTGGCGGGTTTGCGCTGGGAGGATGTTGACTTCAAGTGGAGTAGCCTGCGCATCTCGGACAAAATCGAGGGCGAGCGAACCATTCCATTGCCTCCCTATGTTTCTGCCTTGTTGGCCGCGCTGCCGCGCCGAAACGAATGGGTGTTTAGTAGTGTCCGTAGCGAGTCGGGTCGAATCCAGGAGCCGCGAATGGCTCACAACCGCGCTCTTGCTGCTGCCGGTCTGCCGCATCTTAGTCTGCACGGATTGCGTCGCTCGTTTGGCACTCTGGCGGAGTGGGTTGAGTGTCCGGTGGGTATCGTTGCCCAAGTGATGGGGCACAAGCCCAGCGCCACTGCCGAGAAACACTACCGGAGCCGGCCTCTTGATTTGCTGCGGCTGTGGCACGTCCGCATTGAGGGGTGGATGCTTGGGCAGGCCGGCATCGAGCAGCCGTCGGTGGTGTCGCGGTAAGGTTTTGTATGGTAAGGGAAATTGGATTCGGACGTTTACCTTAAATCTAAAGTTCACTCACAGTTTTTCGTTTGTGTCAAATTTTTGTTGATTTTTTTGTGTGATTGTGTTAAAGTCCGTCTCCTGAACTGCAAGAACGCTTGTTAATGAGTGGTTGGAATTACCCGCGACTTGCTGCTTCGGTGCCTACCCTGCCTTCCATGTATTCATGTAGTGAGATGTTACTGTAAGGCGGGCTGGGACGGTTCAAGCTTTAAACTCTTCAAGTCATTCCCTTAGCCAGAGATCACAAGGCCAAGTGCATAGCAGCACTAGGTGGGGATTTCTCTGAATCAGGAGAATGCCATTAACATAAATTAAAAAGGAATTACATGGAGAAACAGTACCGCTCCGACTCTCTTACTCCGAACCTTGATGCCATTGCTGCGTACCGTGATTTTGTTTCGACAGAAGAGGCGGCCGCACTTTTGAATCGAAAGCCGCAGACACTGCGCAAGTGGGCGTGCTCAGATAAGGGGCCGATACGTCCTGTTCGTATCTATGGCCGTCTTATGTGGTTGGTGAAAGAGATTGTCGCTTTGCTGAGCGGAGGTATGCCAGGGACAAATCCAGCTTGTAGCTGAGGTTCTCTGCCGAGTTGTGCAGAGTGGCTGTCTTTGGCAAGTAAGAACTGCCGGAGATATTTAGATATTGCCGATGAATCAATAGGGGCGAGGAGGGATTGGCTTAGCGCCTCTCGCAATTCGGTATGCTTTACTTTCCACGTAATCGACCTTTGCGCGATTTTGCGTGTAAAGCGATGCCCCCTATTGTCCAAGTTGAAATAATTGCGCCAATGGCTGCTATGTGGCCTCTGGTGGCATTGTTAATATGTCTTGGATGCGGATTGTTCTGGAAGCGTGGAATTTCACCATTTTGGCCTGAATTTGTGTGTTTCCTGTAAGGGCATCCCCTGCATTATATCCGGGGAATAATGTGTCCTAGGGCCCGCCAGGGCTGGATTTGCTTAACGACGTTCACTATTACGTTCTCCGCGTAAAACCCCTATATCTTGTGTTTGGTGGGGTATCCCCCATAGCACAACGTTCTCCCCCTAGAAAATCTGATCCGTCTAGACCCTAGACCGCCTGAAACACGGGCCTCGGGGGCATTCTTGCGTGCGTTTGATGTCGGGGGGTCGATATGAGTGTCCGTATCCGCAGGATACGAGACGGAATGTATTACTACTTCAAGAGGAATTACAGAGATTGAAACCAGAAGAGGCGGCTAGCCTCCTTCGGTACGAGCAGTACCAATACAAGGGGACGAATTGCTCCCCAGCCCTAGTTCGGGGTTACAAGAACCTACTGGTAAACGGCGTAGCCCGGCACCAGCGCAGTACCTGCAGCATGGCCACCGTTTGGCTTCGGGACGATTCCCTACTCGCCATCTCCCAACTTGTGGACCACATCCGAGAGAGTTTCAAGGCCAACCCTATCAAAGACGGAATGCGTGACGGCCAGCAACGCTATCGCTCTCGTGGGGACGTGCTGGTGAAGTGGAGGCGAGAGCAGAAGCTACCCAGTGCCACGGATAGTTTCAGCGACTCCGGCATTCACTACCACATCGCAGTGCTTTGGTGCGCAAAGCGTTCAAACAAACGCTTCCTGCACGCGATCTTCAAGGACGCTGTTCAGAAGGGTATCGTCCGTGCCCCCACTTCGGTATGTCGTGAACCCTATCGAATCACTGGTGAGCATGATCTGTCATCTGAGGAGGGGCTACTGGCGGCTGCCGATCATGTCGTGCGGTACTGTAGCAAACTCCAAACTTCTATTTCAAACGGTCTGCGCCAGACAGGCGGGACTATTCTCCAATCGTTGTATAAGTAAAACTAAATATGAATAGTAAACCTAAAGAAAAAAAACATTATCGCGAAAGCTGCGACTGCCAAAAATTTTGGGCGGTGTGGCATCTGGCTAAGAAATTCTCCGAGGAGAAAGGCATGGGGGAAGTGTCTCCACCGAGAAAAGTAGATTATGGCTGGCAGCTCAAGTTGATTACTGGAGAGATCGTGACGGTATACTCTCGCAAAGGTAAGGTGCGCCTTTCTGGAAACCCTAACGGACGATTTCGCGAGGAGTTGCTAGCGTTGATTCCCGCGTGGGAAGTGGCAACATTCAACCGTTGAGAACATGTTTTAACACAGTGGTCCCCACATTGTGTTGCAAGCTACAATAGAACAATGGGGTAGTCTTCCGAGAGGCTGAGAAATAATCAAATCTGCTGTTTCCAGATTGATTCCAATTCTTCCGCCTCTCTGGAGTTTTTCTGGCGTTCATGTTCCAGTGACTCCTTTGCTTGAAGCTCCTCTTCCCCTTGCTGGCGGGCTTTTCTGTATTGGCGGATGTCGTAGCGGGCTTTGATACTAACCACTGCCATGAAACCCAGGACAAATATGATAAATGGAATGTTCATTTTAACTCCGGGTTAGCTACGTAAGTTGCGTAACTTCGCTACTGGCATATCGGAAAGTTGCTTGTTAGGTACTTGCATTCAAGCTCTCTATGGCGGTGCAAAGCTACTGGTGGCGATCATCTTTTCAGCTGGATAGTTCTGCAGCCAGCCTCTTGCCTCCTCCGGACTCTTACAGTTTAGCCATCCCTCGTACTGGTTCGGAGGAATAATCACAACACTCCTCTTCTCATCCCCTGGTTTGTGCATCCTCCCCATGAGGGCATGGTGATCCGCATTGATGGTGATCTGAGTGAAGCTGTAGCTGGTGGTGCCGTCTTGCTCCTGCCAGCCTCGCCACATCCCTGCGACAGCGAAGGGGTCGCCTGATGCTAACGCAATGCGTGTCCGCACGGCCTTACCAGTCTCGTAGCACGGCTCATAGAACGCCTGCATCGGGATAAGGCAAAGCTGTGACTGGTGCCATGCTCTCTTGTAGGTCGGTAGTTAGCCGATGGTCTCCGCTCTAGCGTTCATCGTGGTGAGCCGTCTGCCCGGTGGCATGTGCCTCTTCGGGACAAACCCATAGCTCGCCATGAAGGCAAAGGGGCCGTCTCCCGTGTCGATGATGGCTGGGGCCAGATAGTCTTGCCACGCCTCTGCTTTCCACTCGAACTCTGGTGTGGGGACGCTGAACAGTTCTTCGAGTTGTTGCCGCGTGGGTGTGGAGTAGTTCACGCACATGCAACCAGTATAAGCTCTCGATAGGTTCTTGGTGTTGCTATTGAATTCGTACATAATCAAAAGAAGCAGCAGGAGCCAACCATGATTACAGCTTTTTACCACTCAGATTCCAGCCCACCCAAGCTGGCGGTCCCAGTCTTTTCTTCTCGTGTTCCCGCGGGGTTCCCGTCACCCGCTGACGATTATCTTGAGGCTGTGCTGGACTTGAACGCCTTGTTGATCACAGACCCACCGGCAACTTTCATGGTGCGGGTAGCGGGTGACTCCATGGTGGGCGCTGGGATTGGTAGCGGGGACATTCTGGTGGTGGATCGCAGCCTCACACCTATGCATGGTGATGTGGTGCTAGCTATCGTGGATGGGGACTTCACTGTAAAGCGCCTGCACAAGCGTGGGAGCCGTGTCGCTCTGATCCCTGAGAATCCGGCCTATGCCGCTATTGAGCTGCACGATGGGCAGGAACTGCAGATATGGGGCGTGGTGACTGGCTGTGTGAAGCAGTTCAGGCAGGGGAACCGGTAATGCCACTGTTTGCCCTGGTGGATGGCAACAGCTTCTATGAATCGCCCCGGCTTCTCTAGACACTCTTGAGCCGTTGGAAATATTGCTTTTCAAACTCTACCGGCGATAGCCCGTTTGCGGAACCATGCCGACGTTTCGGGTTGTAGAACATCTCGATGTAATCGAAGATATCCCGCCGAGCTTCTTCTCTGTCGTGATAGGTTTTTCGCTTGATGCGCTCCCGCTTCAGCAACTGGAAGAAACTCTCCGCCACGGCATTGTCGTGGCAGTTCCCGCGCCGACTCATGCTCGGCACCAAGCGATGGGCCTTCAAGAAGTCCTGCCAGTCGTAACTACTGAACTGACTCCCCTGGTCGGAATGCACCAGCACCTCCTGCTTGGGCTGACGCCGCCATACCGCCATCAACAGGGCATTCAGCACCAGCTCTCTATCGATACGTGACTGCATCGACCAGCCAATGACCTGTCGCGAGAACAGGTCGAGCACCACCGCCAGGTACAACCATCCCTCATGCGTGCGGATATATGTGATGTCCGTCACCCAGGCTTTATTCGGTGCATCCACAGTGAACTGGCGCTGCAGGTGATTCGGCGCCACCACCGCCGGGCGGCCACGGTAATGCCCTGGGCGTCGGTGGTAGCCCGTCTGCGAACGCAGGCCCTCCTGCTTCATCAGCCGTGCCACACGATGTTTGCCGCAGTTCTCCCCTTGCGCCTGCAGGTCGTCATACACCTTGCGGTAGCCATAGACACCGCCACTCTCTAGCCAGGCCTGTTTGATTTGCCCCAGCAAGCGTTGGTCTTCGCGGGCACGGGGTGAATGCGGGGACGCTTTCCAAGCGTAGTAGCCACTGGGGTGCACCGACATGACACGACACAGTCGTCGGACTGGAAACTGCTGCTCGTGGGCCCGGATGAAGGCATACCTTACCCGGACTCCTTGGCAAAGTATGCGGCGGCCTTTTTTAGGATGTCGCGTTCCTCGGTCACCCGTTTCAGCTCTGCCTTGAGATGGCGGATTTCGGCTTGCTGGTCAGCTGATTCGGCCGGTTTGGCCCGCGTGGGGTCGTAGCGTTTCAGCCATTGATACAGGCTGTGGGCAGAGACACCGAGACGGCTGGCGACTTCGGCGACGGGATAGCCGCGTTCAGTGACCTGTTTGACGGCTTCAATCTTGAACTCTTCGGGGAAACGCTGCCTGCTCATGACACCTCCTTGTAGGGCCTAGTGTGAGGCTCTTGAGGTGTCTAGGAAAGGAGGGGCGATTCATCAAGCGGAAATCAAGTTTTGCATGCGTGTGGATCAAACAGACAAGGGGGGCTTCGAGTGCGTGCGTAAGTTTTTGCGTTCTGAAGACGTTGAGGCCATTGTCACGTTGAACGCGCCCGACCAAAGAGATATTGCTGATTACGATTGCCCCGCCACGCCGCAAGAAGTTCGCCTTGTGCGTAGCGTTTCCCCTGATGGTTCTGCCTCTCACGTATTGATGACCAACTTGCTTGATTCCCAAGCATTTCCAGTGGCCGAGTTTAGTGAACTCTACCACCAACGATGGCGGATCGAAGAAGCTTTCAAACGGCTGAAGCATCGCCTGAATTTGGAACACGTGTCTGGGCTGTCTCAACTGGCGGTAATGCAAGATTTTGCTGCCAAAGTGCTGTGTGACAATTTGCAAGCTTTGGCTTGCCTTGCTGCGGTGGCAGATGAGCCGCTTCGAGCAGGGAGAAGAATTAATCACGGGTATGCCCATACGGCACTAAAGCGAGTACTGCCGCCCATCCTTCTGCTGGCTGCAAACGCAATTTCACTGCTCAAGGAGGCTTTTTTGCTGATTGCCAGCAGTACCTATCTTCATCGAGATGGGGTATCTAAACCAAGAAAACCAAGGGACAAACCACATAAGCACTTGAGCAATAAGCCTTGCTGAGACCGGCAGTGAGATATTCATCAAACAGATTATTGCCGCAAAGCCACCAAATGGCTCTCAACGCAGCATCCAGCCGCACTACGCAGGCTCATCGGTCAAAGTAGCCAACCATGCTATTGTGCTAACATTGCTCTTGCCCGCTAGGTGCTGACATCGCGCATCGGCTACGAGTCCACTCAATGTCAGACGCGGGCTCTGTCTCGAGCTCGAACGAATGTTGGTACCAACCGTAACCTGTCCTTCGATGGTTGTTATCTCGAATGACTGTTGATCCCCTAACGCAGTTGGCGTGGACCAGTCACCTTAGGGCAGTGTTAATCGCCAGTGGGGCAGAACCGTTCGTGGTTGTCTTAGCAAGGACAAAAGCCCTAGAAAACTGAATATGCCAAACGACCCGAAGCGTTCCCCCCTTAAAGGTACACAAGTAGTCAGCGCTGTTGCCACCGGCGGCGGTGGCGGCGTCTTCCAGACTCGGGTTGCCGCGCTTTACCTGGCGAACATGCTGACCGGATTGCCGACGACGTTCGGCTTGCAAGGAGGCAGGGCAGAGACCCTCCGCTTTGAGGCTCGCTACACTGGGGCGCATACAGACGACATCTACTGCCAACTGCTAGATAAGGAAGGAGTGCGCCTTCAACTCATTCAGTGCAAACGCGGTCTCAACGCCATACCCAGTAATACCGAGTTTATCGATAGTCTTCAAGGGGCTTGGCGAGACTTTCTTGGGGAGGAAGGTAGCCCCTTCAACCGCGCCAGCGATGTACTTGTAATTGCGACAGTCGCTCCCGGGACGCCTGCTAATCATGCAGCCAAGAGGCTCTGCGAGCTGTCACGGGCATCGGTCGATTTGGCTGACTTCCTCCAGAAGCTTGAGTCCAAGCTCTTCGATGCCCAACACAAGCGTACCTGGGGATCGTTCAAGGAGGTCTCCAAGAACACGCTCCAGGAAAAATATGATGAGGAGATCGTTTTTGCGCTGTTGCAAAGACTGCGAGTCGACATTCACGACCTCGGTGTTGAAGCCTCCCAAGAGTTGAGTCTCGTGCAAGCCCTGCTCAACTCCGGCCACCCTGGGGACTCAGGCGAGCAGGTTTGGAACGGCCTGTTCTCCTATGTATTTGAGCAAGGCGTCAACGTAGGCACCGTGACGCGCGAGACCTGGAAGGCGACCGCAATGGCAGGCCTGCAGGAAGCAGTCTCGCGCGTAGCGGGCCAGAGGGGCCTGGGCGGCATAGCCGAACGCTTCAGCGACCGAGCAAGTCTTCAGTTATCGTTCATCTCGACATCGTTGCCAAACGGCAAACACATTCCTCGTGGTCAATGTGCTGCTCAGGTATTGGCGGGATTTGACGAACACCAAGTGGTCATCGTCACCGGTGGGGCAGGCGCAGGTAAGTCTGCGGTTATCGCGGAACTTGCCCCGCTGTTGCGTGAGTCCGGCCCGCTGTTCTTCTTCCGGGCTGACGAGCTCGATCAACCAAGCCTGAGCGCAGTCCAATCACTCAGTGGGATGCCAGACGCGCTTCTGAGCCTAGACAAACTCTTGCGCAACGGAACCCCAACCATCGTCATCGACTCGCTGGAGAAGGCGCTTGAGGCAAGGGCCCCGGGCGCCTTGGAAGAACTCTTGACGTTGGTGCGCACGCACAAGACGGTCAGGCTTTGCGTTTCGACTCGCTCCTATGCCGTCAATGCGCTGTTCGCAAACTTTCTCTTCAACTTCTCCTTCCAGATTGTCGACGTTCCCCAACTGACAGATGCGGAGCTCTTCGCCGCTGTGGCAGGGACCCCCTTGGAGTCACTTGTAATCACTGATGACAGCGTTAGGGAGGTATTGCGGGCACCGTTCTATCTTCGGCTTGCCATTAGCCATATGTCTGCAGGTGCTGCACTGCCGCAGGCGACAGCCAGTGCGCTGCGACTAGCACTCTGGACGGAGAAGGTGGCCCCGAGCAAAGGTTTAGCATCGGGCCTGGCCGCTCGTCGAAGGACAGCCTTCGATGAGGTCTGCTACACGCGAACAGAGCGCTTCTCGCAGTTCGTCGACGCCCCTGTAGATGCGGAGGCGGTTACCTCGCTAGTGCATGATGGCGTGCTATCAAAGGATGCTGCAGATCGCGTAGCTCCTGCGCATGACGTCTTGGAAGACTGGTCGCTCTTCTTCAGAGTCGCGCGAGAAGTCCGAGGGGCTGAGCGCGACTGGGGGGCACTATTCGGGAAATTGGGTTTGCATGCCGGTATGCGCAGGGCTCTACGTGCATGGACGGCTTTGCGCTCGGACGAAGGTGACGAGGATTCCTATGCGCTGCTGGAGGCTGCACTTGCTCAAGACCAGGCTATTCCTCAACTGTGGCGCGACGAGATCGCTATTGGTCTCCTACGCTCAGAGCGGGTCGACGAGCTGATTGCAAAGCTTGGCAGTAATGTGTCTTTCAACAGCGCTGCACTCCTGCAACGCTTGAGCCACTTACTGCGAGTTGCGTGCAAAGGCCCCACCTCGATTGACTACTCAGCCATGACTGAAGACCCAGGCTTTAATGAGATCAGACTTCGGTTTGGGATGGCCGCCCCTATAGGCAAAGCTTGGGACGTCCTCATCGGACTGGTGGCAAAGGTTTTCCCGGGTTTGCCACCAGAGAGCCACTCCTGGGTTGTTCAGCTCGCTGAAGATGCTACTTCGCACGACGCGAATTGGTATAAGCCCTCCCAACGGACACTGGATGTGTTCAATATCGCGGAGCACTTCTGCAAGAAAGACGCTGACACTTGGTTCCAGGAGAGAACTGTCGCAAAGCGGTTCTTTGCTCTCCTATGTCGGTGTCTAGGGGCCGCCCCTACTAAGTTTGAGGAGTTCATTGAGGGGCTACTGAAGCGCATCGCAGCAGATTCAGACGGTAGAGATTTCCACGCCGAGGAACGCCTGCAGTTCCTTGTTGATGTGAATAACTGTCGGGAAGCGTGCTTTTTTGTGCCTGACTTGGTGTGGCGGGTGTTTAAGGCGCTCAACATCGAGCTTGAGCCCAGGAAGCCTCACAGGTTCGGAATGGGTGGATGGGAAGCTGAACTGGGGCTCAGCGAGCGAGCCGCGCATAAGTTCTTCCCGCCCTCAGCCTTGCAGGGGCCCTTCCGTACGCTGCTACTCTACGCTTGGCCCAAGAGCGTCATCTCCGTCGTAGAGCTGTGCAACCATGCAGCGCGGTCACTTGCAAAGACGGCCGAGGATGAAGTGATCATCATACCTGGGGAGCAAAGCCCCAATGGCCGGCCGCACATCCACAGTTTTTCGTTGTGGTCTACGTATCGAGGACTGAGCGTCACCAGCTACCTGCTGAACTCAGCCTTGATGGCGCTGGAAGAGCGCCTGCTCATCGAAGCCAAACCCCAGCCCAGGATAATCTCACGGGTGCTCGAGGTAATCTTGGAGCGAGGAGAGTCGAGCTTCACCACCGGGCTGGTTGCAAGTGTCTTGATTGCACACCCTGAGCTGGTCACCGAGAAGCTACTCTCCATCTTCAAGTGCCCGCAGTTCTTCTCCAATGATATTGCCCGCAGTGTTCAGGAGGGAGGTGCGCTCGCCATCCACGGAGGCCACGACGGGCTGGACGATGCGCGGCAACAAGAGCGAGTGACGAGCAACAGACTTGCCCACCGCCGGCAACACCTTGAGGTACTCGTCCTCAAGCTGCAACTCCAGCAGCCAGAGCTTCGCGAAGCTATCTTCAGTATCTTGGACACACATCTGGGGGCACTGAAGGGAGCAACGAACGTGCCAGACGGCTGGCGCATGAGTCTCAAGCGAATGGACTCTCGCGGTCTTACGCTGGGAGAGCCTACTGTAGATAGTAAGTGGGTCCCTCTTGAGATTGCCAACCTAGAGCCGGAGCTCAAGCAAGCCAGTGACGACGCTGAAGTTCGCATGGCGCGAATGAACCGCATCTCCGGGCTAAGAACTTGGGCCGCAGCAATTATGGGACGCTTTTCAGGGGCCCCCCCTGCAACCAGAGAGCGCTTTTCGTCAGCATCCGAGGCCTACGAAGAATTCGTCAGTGTGGCCAAAGAAGTAGAAAACGATGAAGCTGCCATGTTCACCGGTCTGGAAGACGAACTGGCTTACGCGCTTTGCACGAAGTGGTCCTCCGAGGACTCTGAGGCTCTTCGGTGGGCACGGAGCCTAGTGCTTGAGCGAACTGCAATTGTCGAAGACAAGGATGCTTGGCCGAGTCGCGACCACTCTTTGGGTGAGGCTCGTGCTCGAACCGTTATCGGTCTAGCTGCTGTTGACCCATCACAGGCAAAGATGGGTGAAGCCTTGGCTAACATTATCACCGAACCGATGTGGAAACTGCGCCGAGTGGCAGCCGAAGCGATAGCTGTAGACCTGACGCCGCGGCAACCGATGCTGACAGAGGTCTTGGTGACGGGCTTGGCGCAGTATGCCGAGGCACTTACCAAGGGACTGACCGCGCCATATGGGCGGCGCCGCGACGTCGTCGATGAGGCTAGGGAGGCAACAGTCTACTCGCTGAGCGAAGCCTTGCTGCAGGCAAAGCCCTGTATACGACCATCTCCGAGCTGCCTCGTTGGTATCAAAGAGTGGCTGATAGCAATCTCCGCCGCTCGTAATGAAGCGTCCGACACCTGGCGAATTCAGTCCCTCATCACTTTGGCCAAGTTAGTTGCAGACCAAGAAGGCGGCCCCAGGAGCGACCCTCATGATCCTGACCACGTCGACTTTGAGACGCGCCGGGAACTAGCAGACTCGCTTGCTGCGGAACTCTTGACTCAATCAGACAACGCCTCCCCCCTTTTCGCAGCACTTGACTATTGCATCGACAACGCGCCTAAGCTGACTGCTCGGCTACTGGAGTCGGCTCTCATCGACTCAGCCAAAAAGGAGTTTGCGAACTCAAGTGCGCTTTGGCGAATCTGGGACAGGGCTACGGCGAAAGTGTTTCCTCAAGCTTCGCTAAGGGCAAAAGGTCGAGGACTCTATAGTAAATATGACGAAGTGCTCAGGACATTGTTATTGTGCTCGGTCCCGTGGGGCAAAGGCTTCAACGATCTGGTCCTCTTGAAGTCTCGTCCCCGCTTCATCGCCGACTGTCTGATAGCTGTTGGTGATAGCCGCACAGGGCTGCGGTATCTGCTGCAAATTGCGGCAGGCGTTGGGCGTGTGTCCGCGCTGCCTTCAGCCTTGCTGCAACTCCGCGATGCATTGAATCAGGCTCCCGCTGACATGCTCGACGACGGCAACTGCCTTTGGGACGCCGAGACCATCTGCCGCGTGACAATCCATGAGCACCGAGAGGAACTCATCCGAGATGCCCGGCTGAGGAAGGCTACGCTCGACATACTCGACAGGCTTGTAGATGCTGGATCATCGCTCAGCTTCCAACTTAGAGACTACCTGGCAACGTCCCCGACCAGTCCTGCTGGGTTATAGTGCGGATTCAGACAAATGTGGCTAGGCGTACGTGTCTGGCCATTCCTAGCTCTTTGTGCTGATGATGGCCAAACATGGCGGTATGTGAGGAATATCTGGAGTTCGGCCACAGCGGTCATTGAGCAATCCGGCGATGCAGAGCCGGTTAGAAACCCGAACTGGTCATTCAGCTCCCCGGACGCCAAGTCACTCCAATGCTGAATGCGTGAAGGCGTTGATAGTTATCAACCCGCCAAGACTAGATGACAATACCGCATGCGCTAGAATGCATGCGATTAACCTAAATTTGGCACGTTCGCGAAAGGCGAAGGCCACACAATAGAAAATAATGGGAGATTCCGATGGCTTTCAAGAGGTCACTCTCAAAATCGTCTGGCGGGCGATCTATTCACCTAGTGCGTGGTAATCCCGACTGTGAAACCTTTTATCAATGGATACATAACGAGCTAACAAAAATCACCAAGAAGTGGCCGCCGGAAATTTCAGAGCTTAAGACCGGAAGGCGAGGAAATCTGGGCGAATTCATATCGTATAAGGTGGCTCGGTCGAGCGGTCTGTATGGCAAGAGCAAAGGCTACACGATAGCGATCATGGGGGCTCTTACGCCTCTTCAGGATGGCGCCCCTACTGGTTTAGATACGACCATCATTCACTTGGATCCTAATGGGGACACGAGTAAAGACCGCCTTTACATCATGGAGGTAAAAACAACTGGGGCGATTGATCTGAAGTACGCAAGCGCACTTGTAGGTGACTACGAAAAGCTGCTAGGTAAAGCGAAGTTTGCTGGATCACTGGGGGAGCGAATGAATTGGCTTCAGGGCTACCTGATGGAAGTTCATGAATTTTCACCTGCAGAACTGGAGCGCGTTGGAGATCTTTTTCAGCCCAAGGCGGAAGACTGCACGGGCATTACGTTATTGCCAACGTTGGTGCATGACCGCAAAGCTGGAGACTCAGCAGCATTAACTGCGTTAGATGATGTTGCAGTAAAGATTGAGGGTCTTGGCTGGAGGCAGGACTGCATTGAGGCCTGGAGCATCGCAATCACAGATCTGACGAGTTGTTTCATTCATCTATCGAATAACAAGAGCTCCATGCCATGAGAGAGTTCCCGACATCGGTCGATTTCATCAAGTGTGCGTCCTCAACCGCTGCAAAGGCGAGACAGCTTGAGCCTGTAACACCAACAGATGACCCGCTCGACGTGGCAACGGCGCTCAAGTGTATGAACGTATTCCAGACACGTGTGGACGTTAATTCGCTTGCACTTCTGGATGATGAGAAATATGCAGCTCCACTCGTAGCCGCTGCGAGAATTTTGCTCTCTACCGCACAACATTTGAGAACCTCGGAAAATCCGCCAGCGGAATCGGATCTTGATGAGCTGGCATTCCATGCTGCGCTTGCTTTTGCGATGCATGGCAACTTCCCAAGTGCGCGTGCAGCGTTGTCGGAAGTTTCTGAGGTTTTTTTTCAATCTAGCGATACGTTTCGCATGGTCGCTGCAATATGTGACCCGGGCGGCAAACTCGTGCGCACCCGGAGTGACGGTGTTTTCGAAGAGTTTCGCTTAGACTGGAGAAAAGCGCTCCGCAACACAAATCAGAGTGTTCGTGCAGAAGCTTTTGCGCGTGCGCTAAAGACCTTTACGGGCATCGCACGAAGCGGCTCCATGACGGAGGGTGCGGTTGTGTTGGGTGGCCGTATGGCAGCTCATCAGGCCAAACGGTTGGCAACTGCCAACTTGTTGGAACTGGCGCCCGAGATCCCAGAATGGTTTGTCAAAAATGCGGTCAAGTCAGGGATGGTGACGCTTTTGCCGCCTCAGCACATTCTCTTGACGCAGAGTCGAATTGCCTCGCATGAGCGTAATACGCTTTTGACATTGCCAACTAGCACGGGGAAAACCTTTGTTGCCGAGGCTTGCATGGTCGCCAACTTGGGGGGCGACGGGTTATGTGTCTACGTGGCACCCTACGTCGCGGTGGGCGAACAGGTAAAGGATGCTCTTCAGAAGCACCTCCGTGACGAAGTGCCAGTTATTTCAATGTTTGGCGGTTTCCAGTCCGAGGCCCTGAGCATCTTCGCGGATAGAGAAATTATCGTTGCAACGCCTGAGCGTTTTGATGGCTGGCTTCGCTCGGGCAAAGATATTGAACGGCTGCGTGCTGTGGTCTTTGATGAAATTCATATTCTTGAGAACGGTGCCCGAGGAGCGCGGGTAGAAGGTTTGGTGTCACGGCTGAGGTTGCTGCAGAAGAGCAACCTGAGTCTCCGGGTTATTGGTCTTTCGGCGGTGCTGACCGAACCGCAGAAAGTGTGCGACTGGCTTGGCGTTCAAGCTGACGATCTTCATCAGATTGGCTGGCGACCGACTGCGCGCAGATTGGCTATGTGTCTCTCAAGTGGAGAGATGTTTTGGATTCACGGGAACGATGCGCTGAAGCCTGAAAGCGGGCGTCCGACCACGCTTATTTCCAAGGCGACTAAAATCGATCTGCCGGGAAAGATCAAGTATTCGCAGCACGCCAAGGCCAACGAGAAGAGCGCCGCAATCAATGTTGCCTCTATTGCGCAAGATCTTCTGTCGCGCTTGGGTTCGCCCGGGTTGGTGGTATGCCCGCGCAAGGTCGATACCCGTTTACTTGCCCGTATATTAATGGAATCTCTCCCGCTCGTTGACGATGCTGACATTTTTCAAACCGCCGCCGACGTACTGAGACGCTACCCATATCTGGACTTCCTTGCCGGCTGTTTGCGACATGGAGTGGCCTATCACAACGCCTCTTTACCTTTCGATATTCGCCGTGACATCGAACGTTTAACTCGTGAGCGCAAGCTGTTCGTTGTTTGTGCAACAACTACGCTTGCAGAGGGCGCAGATCTTCCGTTCCGCTGGACCATCGTGGCTCATTGGCTGAGCAGCATGCATGGCGACGGCACGAAAATGAAGTCGATGACTTTTCGCAATATTGCTGGCCGTTGCGGCAGGGCCGGAGCGTTCTCGGAAGGTGACACCGTTCTCTTCCAGAATTTGATGGGGCCTCCGTCTACAAATCGGCAAGACCAAGATCCTAAGCGCTTGGCAGAGGTAATGTTTTCATCGGCTCCACTTATGTCGACGTTTGGCGGTGACTGGAGCGAAACGCCACCGAATGGACAAAACCTATTAGAGGCTATGTTTAGCGCACAACTGCTTGCCTGCATTGGAGAACATCCTGAAGCTGATGACGTTGTCTCGGAGCTTGTTGAAGCTTCCTATGCGGGGCGAACAGGAGGCGAAAATAATGTGCGGCGAATTTTTCAGGAGACAGTTTCTAACGCACTGGACGATTCTCAGCCTGGCGGCGCGATGGCGGTTATGAATAGCCCAATCAAACTGACGGAGTTTGGCGAGGCAGCCAATCTCAGCGGTTTTTCGCCTGACACTTGTCGAAAAATGATCCGATTCCTGTCAAAGGATGGATTCAATTCGGACGCGGCTCTTTTGGGCGAGCTGTTGCGTCAATTCAACGGCATTCCCGAGCAACCGAATGAGGATCTGAGAAAGATCTTTTCAGGGGTTTCGCACAGAAATGTAGTGAAAGCTGACAACGTAGAGAAACTGCTATCGAATCTTTTCGCTCGGATGGATGTTCGCGAAGTCTTTGAAAGTTTGCGTAGTGCTAAGTCCAGGGCGCAGCCGGAGACCGTCGAGACGATGTTCGAGAACTTTGTCTCGTTCATCGATAGTGTTGTTGGCAACTTTTTGCCGTGGCTACTCCGAGGTCTTGCAACGCTTAGCAAGTTTGGAAGTGAGGATGCTGCCAGTACTGATTGGTCTGCAATGGCCAAAGCAGTCGAGCAGGCGTTGAGCGCCAGGGGTGATGACACCGTGGCAGACGATTCGTTGATTCCGCTTGAGTAGATGCACGCGTAAGGTGTGGAAAGAAGGCAAGCGTTTGGCATCAAGTTAGCATTGATCTTAAGCCCAAAGGGAGAGTGCCAACGAGGCCTTGCTGCAATTTTGTTAGCTTGGGTGGATTGGTAGGCCACCTCCCTGCTTGCGTAGACCACCAAACAGCATGCCCACACCAAGGGTGAAAAATACCGTGGCGTGATCACTGGGAAAGGATGCCTCTGGTTTGTGCGCCAGGAAGGTATGGCCCAAGCCGATCATGAAAGGGCGCGGATGTGGCCATACTGTCGTGATGATCTGCCCGACCACCAGTGCCAAGCAGACACCGAGAGCCGCACTGATGGCAGTATGCCGGTGGTGAGATATTCGTGATCACAGGGCCGTACTACGATCCGCAAGTCGCCCCTCATTATGCTGGGCAGGTGCGCGTACCCGATGCCCTGTACAAGCTGGTATTCGATCCTGGCACCGGGAAATCATGGGTGTACTGGACGGCCAATGCCAACGTTCGCAAACCGGAGCGGCTGAGTTATGCTGAGCTCGTTCAGCGCACCGGCATTCACTATTTCCCGAGTCTGCCCTAACCGCTGCATTCGGTAGTCGCATGTTGCGTCGATTTTCCAAATAAAAAGCCCTGCATCTGCAGGGCTTTTTATGCTGTCTTCGGACCAATTAGAACAGTGCTAGCTGTTCCAGGGCGCCGCCATTCTCCAGGTAGGCCAGTACCCACAACGGCTTGCGACCACGACCAGTCCAGGTCAGTGTTGGGTCCGCCGGGTTCTGGTATTTGGCTTCTGCTGGCTTCCGGGAGGCGGCAGCCTTTTTAGTCAGGTCCTCCGTGCTCAGGCCATACGTGGCCATCAACTCCTGCACTTTTTTCAACGCCTCAATTTTCTCTGCCGATTCCAAGCGTGCCACTTCTGTCGCCACTTGATTACGTAGATCGTAGAGTTCCTGCAGGGAAAGTGATTGCAGATCCATATTACCCTCTTTCATTCATTGATATTGTCAGCACGCTTGCCAAGCAAATCGTCAACTGGGCAATCGATTGAAATGCTGACTAGCTGATTGAAGGCGATACTACGCGATTGGCGCCGACGGTACCAGTTGATTTTATTTTTCCCCAAAAAAGCTTCCCATTCGGGTGATATCAATCGAGAACCACTACCCGAATAGCGTCGTGGGCATAGCGCTGGCAATGCAGCTTAAATATTAGTTTGAATCACCAGATTACTATTATCACCCTTGGAATCAACCCAGGTCACGGTTACCACCGGCTGCTTCACGGTGGTACAGGTGACGGTAAGATTATAGGCAGTAGAACCTTGGTATGGAGTGGTAGGGCCTTCCGTAGCTGCAGTACAAGCGCCGGCGTCGCGCAACAGTTCCACCTTGTTTCTAGCATAATTCATCGCCTCAACCCGCTGGCGAGAAGTCTGCGTCGCCATATTAATGCTGAGCTGTAGTTTGGTCGCGCCAATCAGACCGATGCTGAGAATCACGATGGCAATCAGTGCCTCGATCAGACTTAAGCCGGCTTGAGAATGTTGGTTTTGCATCCGGCCTCCTAGTTCATGTCCGACCAGCCGCTGCTGGAAGTGGAAAGGCTGTTGACGCCAGGCGTACCCGCCTCAAATTTGGTAACAATACCCGTGTTTTTCACGATTTCGATACCACCAGTAGTGGCGTAGTTGCCGGACGTCAGTGCGGCGCCTTCAATCAGCGCATTACCGCCACCACTGTTATCCCAAGTACCCAGTACCTCAATAACCACCTGTGTCTGACCGGGGGTGCTCAAATCCCCTACATCCACGGTGATATTGTAAGTACAGGTTGAGCTGCTCCCAACAGCGGTACTGGACGGCATTGATGGCGTGCACTTCAATGCTGAACTGGCGTCTTTGCAGGCAGCAATCGTGCACCACTGCGTCGCGGTGGTAGGCTCATAAGAGGGGCTGCTCCACTGAATTTCATTGCCCTTCTTGGAGATGCGTGTTGTTTTGGCGGTGCAATTACAGGTCGTCGTGCTCGTCACATTGGTCACTGTCGACGAAATTTCGGGCACGTCCACATAGACCACGCCATAAATCTTTGACGTCCCGTTGATCTGTACCGTGCCACTTTCCATCACAAAGATGATCACTGGATCTGCAGTACTACCCAACACGACATTGGCGTTGATCTTCATTCCCCCCGACGTCAGCCACATGAGCCGTGCACCACTGGCATACGCGGCACTCAGGCTGGCATTGCTACAGTCTGAAGGACAGATATAACCATCACTACGTGCCGTAACGGTGGCTTTCACCTCTGCTTTGCAATAGCCCGCCTGTTGTGCAAGCTGCACAGAAGTCGCCGTCCCTGTTGCACGCAGTAAATCGTAGGCTGCCTGGGTATTGGGGCACAGGCCACCAAAGTAATGCATGAAAAATTCATCAGTGGTCCATTTGATTTTGGAACCATCTGCAGCCAGTAAATCGGTTTCGACACCATTAACCAGGGTCTTCTGGTAAAAATCCGACGTTGTTACCGTGCCGACAGAACCGCTGCCTGAGCTAGTAACGCTGCCACCCGACTTAACCGAAGAAACATCTGCATTACCACCAATGCTGATATTGCCCAAGGCGGTCAGGGCATCTGTCACGAGAGTGGGCATGATCGGCGGGCTGCCAGCAGAGAAACTGTAGTTCACTCGTTGGCTAACGGTACGCGTAGCACCGGTCGGGTCGATGCCCTTGCTTTTGATAAAAGGGAATGGCAGGGAGCTGCTTGCCACGCAATCCGAGCTGGCTGCGGTACAAAAACTCGCCGTATACAGGCTATCGGTCAGCTTGGTATTGCTCAATGCCACCCCGGGCGTTGCCGTGATGGTGGCATTCAATTGTGCCAGCATTGTGCGGAAGCCTTGCTCTGCGTTCTGAAATGCAGCCTCGGTCCGGTATAGATTATTCGCCGACTTGACTTCCAGCGTCGAGCTGCGAGCACCGATGATCACATTCAGTGATACCAGCAACACCAGTATCAAGGAAACCAGTAGAGTGGTGAAACCGCGCTGACGTTGCATGCCTACCCCTATCAATTTCGCACCCTGACATAAAAGGTCTGGTTGCGGCTGACTGTACCCCCACTCGGTGTCGCCATATTGACGGCATCAGCCTGCATGTTGATCGTGACCAAGGCCGTACCCGATTCAGTAAAACTCAAGCCAGTTACCTTAATCTGGCCACTGTCAGTTAGTGCCTTCCAGTTGGTTGTGGTACTACAATCTCCATTGCTACTGGTGCTGCTCCAGTAATAAATCTTGTTATTGACCAGGCGGTAGCCGTAGAAAACTTCATTTACAGCAGCGGCAGAATAGACTGCCGGCGTAGAATGCGAGAAGGTAATGCAGCTACTCTGTGCCCGATAGTATTTATTATTCGACTGCTTGGTTAGGGTGACACTTGGGTTGGCATAACCTGCCCGACGAATTTCCGTCACCATTTCATTTCCCAGCACCTGCAAGGTCTGCTCAAAGCGCTGCATTTTGACTGCAGAAACGTTGGCCGCAAGTGTGGTGAAATAGACTTGCTCTGCCCCCAGAATAACCACCATTCCCAAGGTCAGCGCCACCATTAGCTCAATAAGGTTGAAGCCGCGCTGCCGCATCATAGCAAGCTACCTACGCTAACGATCCCGATAATATTCATGTTGATGCTTTGGCTAAAACCATTGGCCGAGACCGTTGCCGTGACATCCTTGGGCATTGGAGTGCCGTAGACACCGCTAAGACTGAATGAGGAAATACTGGCGGGGGTGCTGCTGGAAGTGTCTTTTATGCTGGCAGCCACATCGCTATCTAGGCTATCGCTACGCAACTCACAAGCACTTGCTGAAACCTGACTCAAACAGAGCTTGTTTGCCTGTATCGAAAAATAAATCGTGGCATTCCTGTCCAATGCGTAGGACTTGGCATAATTCATCGACTGAGACACCAAGTCTGCTGTTTTGCGTATCTTGGTTTTCTTGATGCTGGTATTGAAGTTGGGAATCGCAATAGCCGCAAAAATCCCGACGATGGTCATGACGATCATCGCTTCAAACAAGGTGAATCCCTGCTCCCGGGTCACTGCAGACCCCAACAACTGTCATTGCTGGCAGGGAAGCCGTCCTGATTGACAGTCAGGTTGTTGCAGGAGTCCTTTGCCTGTGCACCGGAAGCGTTGATGGTTGCGGTCGCCGAGTAGGTCGAACTCGCAGCAGAGGCAATAGCAATAGTGTAATAGCCCTGAGGCGAGGTTGAGGTCAGGCCTAATGACGCCAGCGTACTGGTATAGGCAGGGTTGTTGCCACGATACTTTTCCTGCGTCAGCTGCAAGGTCGACAAGGCGTTCTTGGCATCGATGCGCCGACTTTTCAGCATGTACTGCGAATACGCGGGGATGGCAATGGCCGCCAGAATCACCACCACCACGCAGACAACCACCAGCTCGATCAGGGTAAAGCCCGCCGCTGACTTTTTCATTAACATTACCAATGACAATGAGTAATCAAATTGGATTTTACATGTGTATCGAAATGTGTCCATGATTTTTTTTAAAAATCACAAACTTGCAGCAAATTTATTATGCATAGTGAAAGGATAGCAACACATGCATAGTAAGTAATATTTGAGGTTTACTAGGGGGGCGAAATGCTGCGACCAACTTTGCCCGACGACAGCATGGCAACAAGGTCTGCTGCTCCCGGTAGAAGGTCACGTAGGTCCACCTTCGCCAGGTGGGCTGTCCCGGCTTCAGTGGGGAAAAGATGAGAGTGCTTTCAGATTGGCAGCCGCCAAGGTCGCGCAGAATGTGAACTTCAGCTTTGGCCGAGGAGAGGGCACTTGGATGGGAGAGGTATTTCTTGTAGTGGGAGGTAGGCGTGTCTAAGAGCAAAGCATACCTCTAGCCAAGATCTGCCCGTAGAGGTGTTAACTAGATAGATGTCACCAGTACAACTGGCCAGCATCACCGGAATCAGCCTAGTAAAAGGCCTACTACGAAAGTGCCGTAAGCCGCTGAGGCATTAGACTCGCGCATAGAGAGAAAAGGGGCACGCCGTTCTTACAATGGTCTTACAAACTGCCAGAAAGCAAAAAGGCCGCCTCAAAAGAGATGGCCTAATTGCTTGAATTCATTGGTGCCGGTAAGAGGAGTCGAACCCCCGACCTTCGCATTACGAATGCGCTGCTCTACCAACTGAGCTATACCGGCACACCGTCAGCCGTGGCTGAAGCGGCAGCGATTATAGCGGTAGCCGCCGGCTTTGGAAATACGGGCGGATATTGCCTGCGGCGCGTGCTGGCCCTATCGTGAAAGCACCTTCAGTTGCTTGTGACCCCTGCCATGAAAATTGCCGTTTCCGACTGCCTGTCCCTGCTGCACGCCTGTGGCGATGCGGCGCTGGCGAGTCATGCGTTGTCGCTGCCGGGTTATCCGTTCGTTACCAGCGTGCCGCTGGCATTGGGGCCGGACCACGCGCCGTGGCTGCTGATGAGCGAGCTGGCCGAGCATTGCCGCAATGTGCGCGCCGATGGCCGCGTCAGCCTGCTGCTGCAACGGGCCGACGGTGCCGATGTGCTGGCGGCCGAGCGCATGACGCTGCTGGGCGAGCTGCTGCCGACGCAGCCGGATACCGGCACCCTGGCGCGCTTATTGCGCTATTGTCCCGACTTTGCCGACTACCTGGCGCTGGGCGATTTTCATTTCTTCCGGCTGCAGCCGCGCCGGGTGCGCTTCATCGGCGGCTTTGGCCGCATGGGCTGGGTGGAGGAGGGCGACTGGCAGCGGGCGGCGTTGCTGCCCGCGGCGCAGGAGGCCGATTTGCTGGCCACGCTGCAGCCGCTGACCCAGCTGGACGTGCTCGGTGTCGACTTGTACGGGCTGGATTGCCGCCACGGTGCCGTGCGCCGGCGGCTGGATTTCGCCGTCACAGCCAATGTTGCTGATGTGGAGGCCGTGGCGCGCGCCAGGCTGCTGGCCGAGGGCCAGGCGCCCGCCTGACGCCGCCGATTGTGTTGCCACCGGGATGCGGCCAACCTGTACCGCCGCGTCCCGGCCGGGAGAAAACCATGTCTGATCTGCAGACTGTGCTCTGCGTCGAGGGCGATGACACGACGCGCCAGCTGCTGTGCGAAGAGTTGCAGTTTGCCGGCTATCGCGTGCTGGAGGCGGACAACGGCCGCAGTGCGCTGGCGCTGATCCGCAGCGAGCGGCCGGAGCTGGTGATCAGCGATATGGCGCTGGCGCAGCTGGATGGCCTGGCCCTGCTGGAGGCGGTGCGCGCCGATGCCGGCATCGCCGACACCCCCTTTATCCTGCTGACCGCACCGGGCGACAGCCGGCAGCAGCGTGGCCGCGAGCTGGCGGTGGCGCAGCTGCTGGATAAACCGGTCGACCTGGATCTGCTGCTGGCCGCGGTGGCGAGCTGCATCCGCCACGCGCGGCACGCGTCGGCTGCGCCGTTGGCCGGCGGCTTTCTGCATCGCCTGCAGCTGCAGCAGCGGCTGCAGCTCGAGCAGCGCGGGCGGCAGCCGGTGCGGGTGGCGTTGCTGAAGCTGGACAGCTACCTGGCGCTGTCGATGCGGCTGCGGCCGCAGGAACTGCAGCAGCTGCAACAAGCGCTGCATGCTCGCCTGCAGCCGCTGGCGGAGCACGGCCAGGTGTACAGCTGGTCGGATGGCTGCTGGGCGCTGATCGAGCTGCCGCACTTGAGCGAGGGCGATTTCGACCAGCTGCAGCAGCGTTACAGCATCGCGCTGGGCAGCATCAGCCTCAACTACACCACCAGCGTGCTGCGGCTGCAGATCGACTGGCCGCAGGCCGATCAGTACCGGCTGGATGGCGCGACGCTGCTGGAGGCCAGCGCGCTGCACCTGAACTTTGCCAGCGCCGGCAATCCGCGCCGCTTGCTGCAATTGCAGGCGGCGGATTATCCCGCGCTGCAGGCGGCGCGCTATGCCGAGCACAACCTGGCGGAGGCGATCCGCAATGGCGAGCTGGAGCTGCTGTTCCAGCCGCGGGTGGCGCTGGCCAACCGCCGCATCGTCGGCGCCGAGGCGCTGCTGCGCTGGCCCGGTGCCACTGTCGGTGCCTTGTCGCCCGGCTTCTTCGTACCGGTCGCCGAGCGCATGGGGCTGGCGGCCGAGCTGGATCGCTGGGTGATCAGCCGGATTCTGGCCGCCGCGCGGCAGCTGGTGGCGCAGCAGGCGGATTTCGTGCTGTCGTTCAATCTGTCCGGCCAGAGCCTGGATGCCGACGTGCCGGCCTATCTGTACCAGTTGCTGCAGCAGCAGCCGGATCTGGCCGCCAATATCGAGATCGAGGTGACGGAAACCTCGATGGCCACGCTCAATGCCGGCGTGGAGCAGGCGATTGCCAACCTGCGCGAGATGGGCACCCGGCTGGCGGTGGATGACTTCGGCGTCGGTTACGCCTCGCTGTCGTATCTGAAGCGGCTGCGCGCCGGGGTGATCAAGATCGATCGTAGCTTCGTCACCGACATCGCGCGCCGCGGCATCGATGCGCAGATCGTGCAGGGGCTGGTGGGGCTGGCGCAGGCGCTGGGCTGCAGCGTGGTGGCGGAGGGGGTGGAGACGGCGGAGCAGGCGGACTGCGTGCGCGAGCTGGGCTGTCAGTATGCGCAGGGCTACCACTTTTACCGGCCGATGCTGCTGGCCGAGCTGCTGCACGGCCTGGCGGCGGCCTGAGGCGCCGGCCGCGCTTGCGGCCAACCTTGGCGCCGGACGAAAAAAAAAACCGCAGCGTGGGCTGCGGTTTTTTCATGCACCAGGCGGCGCTTACTGGGCCTGGGTCTGGGCGGCGGCGGCTTCCAGCGTGATGCTCAGTTTTACTTCGTCGCTGATGGCCGGTACGAAGGTCTTCATGCCGAAGTCGGAACGCTTGATGGTGGCCACGGCGTTGGCACCCCAGGTTTCCACGCCGGTCATCGGGTTCTTGCCCTTGCTGACGCGTGCCAGGGTCAGGGTAACCGGCTTGGTTACGCCCAGCAGGGTCAGGTTGCCTTGCACGGCAGCCGGCTTGTCACCCTTGAACACCACGGCGGTGGACTTGTAAGTCAGGGTCGGGAACTTGGCCACGTTGAAAAAATCCGGGCTCTTCAGATGCTTGTCGCGATCGCCGAGGAAAGTCTGCAGCGAGTCGGCGTCGATGCTGACATCCACGCTGCCTTTCTTGGCGGCTTCGTCCACGACCAGCTTGCCGCTGACCTTGGTGAAGGTGCCGTGCTGCAGCGACAGGCCCAGGTGGTTCACTTCGTAGGCGGCGAAAGTGTGCGTCGGGTCAACGTCGTAGTTGGCCGGGGCGGCAACGGCCATGCCGGCGGAAGCAAACAGGGCAGCGAACAGGGCGGTACGGATCATCGGGTTTCTCCAGTGGGTAAGGGGAATCAAACGTTGTTCAGCACGAGGCGGAACTTGAGATCGACGTTGTCGGCGACGGTGCTGGTGTCGCTCCAGCTGCCTTCACCGATCTTGAAAGCCAGGCGCGACAGCGGAATGGCGCCATCCACGGTCAGCAGTTTGCCTTGCGCGGTCACCTGGAACGGCGCGCTGATGTCGCGGGTAATGCCCTTGAGTGTCAGCTTGCCGTTGACCTGGTAGCGGTTGTTGCCCAGCGGCTTGATGCTGCTGGAGACGAAGCGCGCCTGCGGAAACTGGGCGCTGTTGAACCAGTCTTTCTTGCGCGCTTCGGCATTGGCCTCGGCGGTGGGCAGGCTGATGCTGTTGATATCGATGCTGATATCCGCCTTGCCGGCTTCCGGCTGGGCCGGGTTGAAGGTCACGTTGGCCGCAAATTTCTTGAAGCTGCCGGACACCGGTACGCCCATCTGTTTCATGGTGAAGGCCATCTGGCTCTTGGCCTGATCCAGCGACTGGGCGAAGGCGGGGGCGGCCAGCAGGGGCAGCAGCAGTAGTGCGTGTTTCATGGGTCGGATTCCTGTGGGTGTCAGCGGCGCAGGCTCATGCGTTCGAGCAGGCCGTCCTTGTCGATGAACTGGTGTTTCAGGGCGGCCAGCACATGCGCCACCACCACGATCACCAGCACGTTGTTCAACAGACCGTGGCCGGCTTTCAGTTGTTCCGCCTGCGCAGGGTTGGCCGCAATCAGGTCCGGCAGCGGCAGCACGCCAAACAGCACCACCGGGAAGCCGTAGGCCGAGCTCATCAGCCAGCCGGACAGCGGGATCAGCAGCATCAGCAGGTACAGCGTGGCGTGGCCGATGTGCGCCAGCGCGCGGGCGGCGGCGCTCATGCCGGCCGGCAGCGCCGGGGCGCGCTTGGCCAGCCGTACCGCCACGCGCAGCAGCAGCAGGGCCAGCAGGCTGATGCCCAGCCACTTGTGGTAGCTGATTAGATGGAATTTGGTCGGCGACAGCGGCAGGTCGGCAAGGTAGTTGCCGAACAGAAAGGTGCCGATCAACAGGGCGGCCATCAGCCAGTGCAGCAGGATTTGCGGCGGGCTGTAGCGAGTCTGGATGGTGCTCATTCAGGATTCCTGGAGGTTATCAAGCGCGGTGCGCAGCTGGTGCAGCAGGGCGGTGGCCTGTGCCAGTTCCGCATCGCTCATGTGGTCGAAGGCTTCGCGCAGGTGGCCGGCCACGTCCGGAAACGCGGTGTGGAACAAGGCCTCGCCTGCCGGGGTCAGCGCCACAAACAGGCTGCGGCGGTCGTTGGCATCCACGGTGCGGCTGATCAGCTCCTTTTCCAGCAAGCGGTCCAGCACGCCGGTCAGCGTGCCCTTGGTGATCAGCGTCTTTTCCGACAGCGTCTTGCAGCTCATGCCCTGGGTGTTGCCCAGGGTGGCAATCACATCGAACTGGGCATGGGTCAGCCCGTGCCGGCGGATGCGGTTGTTGGAGCGCTGCTCGAACGCCTGGTAGGCGCGCACCAGTTCGCGGATCAGATCGCGGGTACGCGGCACCATGGAGGCTTGTGGCATATGGATTCCTGGCTGCCAAATTAGTTCCGACAAGAATAGTTCTGGTTCAAACTAATGGCAATCAAGCTTTTTTGAGATGCTTATTCAGAAATTCAGAATAAGGCTGGTAGACGGGGCGGTGGCGAGAGGTGGCGAGTGCTGGCGCGGCGGCAACGGCGGTGGGCGGCGGACGAAAAAAAGGGCGGCCGCAGCCGCCCGCCCGGGTGTGCGCTGCCGCGCTCAGCCGGCCTTGTTGTCCGTCGGATTGCTGCGCTGCGCGCGCTCTTCGCGCGGGGTGATGCCGAAGTGGCTGCGGTAGGTGCTGGAGAAGTGCGGGCCGCTGGAGAAGCCGCAGGCCAGGCCGATCTGCACGATGGATTTGCTGGTCTGCTGCAGCAGCTGGCGCGCGCGATTGAGGCGCAGCTCCAGGTAGTACTTGGACGGCACGGTGCCCAGGTACTGCTTGAACAGCCGCTCCAGCTGGCGGCGCGACACGCCGACGTAGTAGGCGATGTCGTCGGTGGTCAGTGGTTCCTCGATATTGGCTTCCATCAGGCTGACCGCCTCGGTGAGCTTGGGCTGGCTGCCGCCGATGCGGGTGGCCAGCGGGATGCGCTGCCGCTCGCTGCCGGGGCGCAGCCGCTCCATGCTGAACACCTCGGACAGCTGGGCGGCGAATTCGTGGCCAAGGTTGGCCGCAACCAGCCCCATCATGAAATCGTAGGTGGCGGCGCCGCCGGCGCTGCTCATGCGGTTACCGTCCATCTCGTACAGGTTGGACGACACGATCACGTCCGGAAACTCTTCGGTCAGGCGGTTGATTTCCTGCCAGTGAATGGTGGCGCGATGGCCGCCCAGCAGGCCGGCGCGCGCCAGCCAGTAGCTGCCGCAGCCGATGCCGATCAGCGCGGTCTGCTCGGTCAGCTGGCTGCTGATGGCCTTGGACAGATCCTCGCCCGGCACATCCACCCCCACTTCGTCGGCCAGCACCACCAGCACATCCAGCTTGGGCGCATGCGCCAGCGGCAGGTCCACCGGCATTTTCAGGCCGTTGCTCAGGGTGACCATTTCTCCGGACAGCGACAGCGGCAGGAATTCATACACCCGGCGCTCGGCCAGCTGGTTGGCGCGGGTCAGCACCTCGGTGGCGATACCGAAATCGGCCAGCGAGGCATTGGGCAGCAGCAGGAAGCCGAAGCGTACGGGTTTGTTGCTGGAGGTATTGGTGACCATATCCGGTAGCAGGGAAGCGTTGTCGCGGGATGGTAAAGGCAGCGCATTGTGTCGTGATCGCGGCATCGAGGCAACCGCAAACCGGCTTGCTGCCGCTTTATGTATCCCGGTGGCGCAATAACGAAAGAGCCATGCTGACTTTGTAGTCAGCATGGCTCCGGCAAATCAAGGCAGGACGGCGATTATTTCAGGCTGCCGGACAGGAACTGCCCCAGGCGTTCGCTCTTCGGCGTTACCAGCACTTCCTTCGGATTGCCCTGTTCCTCGATGCGGCCCTGGTGCAGGAAGATCACGTGGTTGGACACCTCGCGGGCGAAGCCCATCTCGTGCGTCACCACCACCATGGTGCGGCCTTCCTTGGCCAGATCCTGCATCACGCGCAGCACTTCGCCCACCAGTTCCGGGTCCAGCGCCGAGGTCGGCTCGTCGAACAGCATCACTTCCGGTTCCATCGCCAGCGCGCGGGCAATCGCCACGCGCTGCTGCTGGCCGCCGGACATGTGCGACGGGTACTTGTCTTCCACGCCCTTGAGGCCAACCTTTTCCAGGTACTTGCGGGCGCGGGCGATGGCTTCATCCTTGGGGATGCCCAGCACGTGCACCGGCGCCTCGATGATGTTTTCCAGCACCGTCATGTGCGCCCACAGGTTGAAGTGCTGGAACACCATCGCCAGCTTGGTGCGGATGCGCGCCAGCTGCTTCGGGTCCTGCGCCTTCAGTGCGCCGTTGCGCTTGTCGGTGATCAGCGCCAGTTGTTCGCCGGTAACGGCGATGCTGCCGCTGTTGGGCTGTTCCAGCATGTTGATGCAGCGCAGGAAGGTACTCTTGCCGGAGCCGGAAGAGCCGATGATGCTGATCACGTCGCCGGCGTGGGCGGTGAGCGACACGCCCTTGAGCACTTCGTGGCTGCCGTAGCTCTTGTGCAGATCGGTGACTTGCAGCTTGATGTTGCCGCCGGTGGCGGACGAAGTCTGGTTCTGGTTCATGCTGAGAGTAACTTTCCGGATTTGAATGCGTCAGCGCTGGCGACTTTGGCCAGCCACTGACCGGCAATGGCGTAATGACGGCTTTCCGTGGCGTACAGCATGCCGGCGCGATGGGCGCGTACGGCACTGACACGGTCGTTGATCGGATCGATCACATCGGCGATGTGCTCGCCCGGCTGCACCAGGCAGCCGGAGGCCAGGTAGTAGTGCACCACGCCGGCATGTGGCGCCAGCAGGGTTTCCGAGCCGGCCAGCGGGGTGGCCGGGTAGACCAGGGCCGGCAGGGCGGGGGCATCGCCGCGAATCACGCCGCGATGCGTCAGGAAGGCGATGATGGCGTCGCAGTCCTGGCGGGCGAAGTCGTGGCCGACATCGGCCTGGCCGCGCAGCTCGATGGTCACCGACAGGCAGGCCATGGCGATGGCGGCCTCGCTGCCGGCGGCCTGTGCCAGGTCGCGCAACTGCCACCACAGCTGGCTGCAGGCTTCGTCGAACGGGTTGTCGCCGGAGTCCTCCGCCAGCAAGGTGGCGACGGCGCCCAGGTAGCGCGCCAGCGGCTCGCACTGTGGCCACAGCGGCGTGCCGGTGTACAGGTGCATCGCGGCAGCGCAGTCGCAGTGCAGGTCCAGCACCACGTCGGCATCGCAGGCCAGCTGCATCAGCTGCTTGCGCAATGCGGCCAACTCCGAGGCCGGCTGCATGGCGGCCACCTTCTGCAGCAGCAGCTGGCGGATGCGGCGGGTGTTGGCCGCGGCATCGCTGCCCAGTTCGTGCTGCAGCTCGGCGAAGATCTCGCCGGCAAACGCCGGGTAGTGGCGATTGAAGTTCTGGCCGGTGTGCAGCTCGAAGCGGCCCAGCGCCACGCCGTTCAGGTTCTGGTCGAGGCCGATCGGGTTGGCCACCGGCACCAGCACCACCTCGCCGGCCAGGCGGCCTTCCGCCTCCAGTGCCGCCAGGCGCTGCTTCAGGTGCCAGGCGGTGAGCATGCCCGGTAGCTCGTCGGCATGCAGGCTGGCCTGGATGTACACCTTCTCGCCGCTGCCGGCCTTGCCGTAGTGGAAGCTGCTGATGCTGCGGCTGCTGCCCAGGCTGCCTCCGGCAAGCGGATGATCAATGCGTTGCATTGCGGCTCCTTAGTGCTTGCGCGGCGCCAGGTAGGCCAGCCAGCGGCCTTCCGCCTTCTTGAACAGCCACACGAAGCCGAAGGTCATCAGCAGGTAGATGCCGGCGGCGGTGAGGAAGGGCTCGAACGGCATGTAGGTGTCGCTGAACACGCGGCGGGCCACGCCGGTAACGTCGGCCAGGGTCACCAGGCCGGCCACCGAGGTGGACTGCATCATCATCACCACCTCGTTGCTGTACGCCGGCAGTGCGCGGCGCAGTGCCGACGGCACCACGATGCGGCGCATCATCAGCCACTTGCTCATGCCCATTGCCTTGGCCGCTTCGATTTCACCGTGGTTGGTGTTGCGGATCTGGCCGGCGATGATCTCGGTGGTGTAGGCGGCGGTGTTGAGGGTGAAGGCCAGGATGGCGCAGGCGTAGGCCTCGCGCAGGTATTCCCACGCCCAGCTGTCGCGTACCCATTCGAACTGCGACAGGCCGTAGTAGATGATGAACAGCTGCACCAAGAGCGGGGTGCCGCGGAACACGTAGGTGTACAGCCATACCGCGGTGGACAGCACGCGGTTGCGCGATACGCGCATCAGTGCCAGCGGTACCGACAGCAGCAGGCCGGCGACCAGCGACAGGAACAGCAGCTCCAGCGTCAGTTGCAGGCCTTCGCTGGTGGACAGCATCGGCGCGCCGTCGGTGCCGCCGAAGAACGCCGGCAGCTTTTCGATAATCAGGTTTACGTCGATCACAGTTCAGTCTCCCGTACGCCGCTGGAGTAACGCTTTTCCAGACGCTTCAGAGCAAAGTCGGACACGCTGGTGATGGCCAGGAACACGCCGCCGACTACCGCATACACGGTGAACGGCTCCTGAGTGATGGATTTGGCGGTATCGGCGCGGTACATCACGTCGTTGAGGCCGATCACCGACACCAGCGCGGTGGACTTCACCAGCACCAGCCAGTTGTTGGAGAAGCTCGGCAGCGCGAAGCGCACCATCTGCGGGAAGGTGATGCGGCAGAACACGCGCAGCGGGCTCATGCCGTAGGCCAGGCCAGCTTCCATCTGTCCCTTGGGTACCGCCATAATGGCGCCGCGGAAGGTCTCGGTCATGTAGGCGCCGAAGATGAAGCCGATGGTCATCACGCCGGCGAAGAAGGAGTTGATTTCCGGTGCCGGCCACTCCATGTAGGTACAGAAGTCGTTGATCATCATCTGCACGCCGAAGAACAGCAGCAGCATCCACACCAGGTCGGGCACGCCGCGCACCACGGTGGAGTACAGCTCGGCCAGCCACACCAGCGGCTTGGACGGTGCCATTTTGAACATGGCGCCGATCAGACCCAGCACCACGGATACAGCCAGCGAGGCCACGGCGACCTGAACGGTCAGCAGCGTGCCTTCCAGAATGCTGGGGAGATAACCCTGTAAAAACATTGCATTACTCCGTAAATCTGCCTTGCGGCCGGTTGGGGCTGCGGCCAACGTCAAAGGTTGGCCGCAGGTGCGGACGGCTTACTTGCCGTAGATATCGAAGCTGAAGTACTTCTTCTGGATCTTGTCGTAGCTGCCGTCGGCGCGGATCTGCTTCAGCGCGGTGTTGAGGCGCGCCAGCAGGGCCTTGTCGGCCTTGCGCACCGCAATGCCGGCACCGATGCCGAAGTATTTCGGATCGTTGTAGTCCGGGCCGACCAGCGCAAAGCCTTTGCCGTTCGGGGTCTTGATGAAGTCCACGTCGCCGACCGCGGCGTCAACGAAGGCGGCGTCGACACGGCCGGCCTTCAGGTCGAGGAAGGATTCCGGTGCCTTGCCATAGGGCACCAGTTTGGCGCCCAGCTTGGCAAAGTGCTCGCGGGCGTATTTTTCCTGGATGGAGGAGCGCAGTACGCCGATTTTCTTGCCTTTGAACCAGGCGTCATTGACCGGGGTGCCGCTCTTGGCCACCAGGCGGCTGGCCATGTTGTAGTACTTGTCGGAGAAGTCCACGGCCTTCTTGCGTTCTTCGGTGATGTTCATCGAGGCAATCACCGCATCGAACTTCTTGGCCTGCAGCGCCGGAATGATGCCGTCAAAATCTTGCGGCACCACTTCGCAGGTCGCTTTCATGGCCTGGCACAGCGCCTGGGCAATGTCCGGGTCGAAACCGGTCATCTTGCCATCGGCACCTTGCTTGGAAAACGGTGGGTAGCTGGCGTCAGTCGCGAAACGCAGGGTTTCGGCCTGGGCGGTCAGGCTCAGAATGAGCGAGGCCGCGCCCAGCATCAGCAAGGGCTTCTTCATGGATTTTCTCCGTCTCAGGGGTGTTTTTATTATCAGGGCCCCGCCGGCGGACGCGGGCGGGGCCTTGCATGCCGGCTTAGTTGCCGTACACGTTAAAGTTGAAGTACTTGTCCTGTACTTTCTTGTAACTGCCGTCCTTGCGGATCTGGGCAATCGCCTGGTTCAGGCGATCCTGCAGTGCCTTGTTGCCTTTTTTCACCGCAATGCCGGCACCGTAGCCGAAGTATTTGCTGTCGCTGTAATCGGCGCCGACAAAGGCAAAACCCTTGCCCTGGGCGGATTTCAGGAAATCGGTCTCGCCGACCACGGAGTCAACGAACATGCCGTCGATGCGGCCGGATTTCAGGTCCAGAAAGCCTTCCGGTGCCTTGCCGTAGGACACCACGGTGGCGCCGTTCTTGCCCCAGAAATCCTTGGCGAATTTTTCCTGGGTGGAGGCGCGCAGCACGCCGACTTTCTTGCCCTTGAACGAAGCCTGGCTCACGGTAGTGCCAGTCTTGGCGATCATGCGGCTGGGGGTGTTGTAGTACTTGTTGGTGAAATCAACCGCCTTCTTGCGCTCGTCGGTGATCGACATCGAGGACAGAATGGCATCGAACTTGTTGGCGTTCAGTGCCGGGATCAGGCCGTCCCAGTCCTGCGGCACGATTTCACAGCTGGCCTTCATCGCGCTGCACAGCGCGTAGGCGATATCCACGTCGAAGCCCTGCAGCTTGCCATCGGCGCCTTGTTTGGCAAACGGCGGATAGTTGCCATCGATGCCGAAACGCACGGTATCGGCGTGGGCGCTGAAAGCGATGGAGGACAGGGCCATGCCGGCCAGGATGAATGCTTTTTTCATGCTATCTCTAACTCTCTCTTGAGGTGCGGAGCCCCGTGTCGGGATTCCGGTTTGCCTGCTGCGCCAGCACGTGCCGCTCGCGTAGCCAGCCCGTGCGGGCCTACCCTTGTAATGTTGTTATTTTGCGATCCCCCAGCGCGGGAGGACGGCGAAATCTTGGCATGCAACGAAAGCAGGCACAATGCAGCGTCCGGGCTTGTGGCCCGCTTTGCCGGAAGGCGCGCATTCTACTGATTTTTTCTTTGTTGTGGAAATGTGTTTGTTTTCAATGGCTTGAATGCTGTTTTTGTCGGAGGTGCCGCTGAGCGCCGCATGAGTATTTTGTAATTTGCCGTCGCATTGCTATAAGGCAAAAAGCGCAACCGGTGTCAAATGCAAAACATTTATGAATTCATGATTGTGCGCTGCGTTTATTGAATGTGTACGTCAATGTCGCAATACGGAAATGCCTTGCTGGTGGCGGCTCTTACAATGCCGCCACACAACACCTGTGTCCCCGAGAACAACTACGAGAAGCAACATGTCGCTTACCAAAAAGACCGAAACCCTTGGGCTGGTCGCTGACATTCTGGCAGTGGCTGAACAGAAACTCTCCGCCAGCGAGGCCGCACGCCTCGGCACCTTTATCCCCCTGTACTTCGAAGAAACCGAGCAGGAAGACCTGAAGAGTTTCTCCCCGCTGGACCTGTTTGGTGCCGCCATGGCGCATTTCGAGTTTGCGCAGAAGCGTGCCCCCGGCCAGGCCAAGGCGCGCATCTACAACCCGGATTTCGAACGTGATGGCTGGCTGAGCACCCACAGCGTGATCGAGATCGTGAACGACGACATGCCGTTCCTGATCGACTCGCTGACCATGCTGCTGGGCCGTCACAACCTGAACCTGCACCTGCTGGTGCACCCGGTGCTGTCCGTTGGCCGCGATGGCAACAACGAGATGACCGAGCTGAAGCGCACCGAGGACCGCAGCCTGCCGCTGGAGTCCTTCATTCACGTGCAGGTGGACCGCGTTAGCGACCCGGCCGTGCTGAAGGCGCTGCAGGACGACCTGGACAGCGTGCTGGGCTATCTGCGCCAGGTGGTGGACGACGAGCCGCAGATGCGCGAAACCATGGCCGCGGTACGTGCCGAAGTGGCCAAGATCAACGGCAGCCGCAGCGACGAAGCCAAGGAAGCGCTGGCGTTCCTGGACTGGATGGCGGCCAACCATTTCATCTTCATGGGTTACTGCGACTACGACCTGGTGAAGCGTGACGGCAAGGACAGCCTGAAGATCGTCAAGGACTCCGGCCTGGGCTTCCTGAAAGACCAGGGCGGCAAGGAATACTCCGCCAGCTTCGAGGCGCTGCCGCAAGAGCTGCGCGAACTGGCGCACCAGCCGCATCTGCTGATTCTGAACAAGTCGCAGTCGCGCTCGGTACTGCACCGTCCGGCCTATATGGACTTCGTCGGCATCAAGCGCTTCAACAGCAAGGGCGAGGTGATCGGCGAGCGTCGCTTCCTCGGCCTGTACACCGCCAGCGCCTACCAGAATTCGCCGAAAGACATCCCTATCCTGCGTCAGAAGGTAGCGCACGTTGTCGCCGCCTGCGACTACGTGGACAACAGCTACAAGGCCAAGACCCTGGGCTTCGTGCTGGAAAGCTACCCGCGCGACGAGCTGTTCGAGATTCCGGCCGATGTGCTAACCCCGATCGCCGAAGGCATCGTCAGCCTGCAGGAGCGCCCGCGCGTGCGCCTGTTCACCCGCGCCGACCGCTACCACCGCTACGTGAGCTGCCTGGTATTCGTGCCGCGCGACAGCTTCAATACCGAGATCCGCCTGAAGATCGAGAAAGTGCTGCTGGCCGCCTTCAACGGCGCCTCCACCGAATTCAGCGTACAGATCAGCGACAGCACCCTGGCGCGCGTGCATTACATCATCCGCACCCAGGGCGGCCACCTGCCGCAGTTCCGCGAGAACGAGCTGGAAGCCGACATTGCCCGCGTGGTGCGCGGCTGGGAAGAAGAGCTGCACCAGCAGCTGATCGAAACCCACGGTGAAGAGAAGGGCAACCTGCTGTTCAACCGCTACCGCGGCGCCTTCCCGGTGGCCTACCGCGAAGAGTTCGCGGCCCGCAACGCCGTGCTGGATATCCAGCTGATCGAAGACGCGGCCGAACAACATGGCCTGGCAATGAAGCTGTATCGCGCCTTCAACCGCAGCCACGGCTACAACCTGAAGCTGTTCCGCGCCGGCCAGCCGCTGGGCCTGTCCGCCAGTCTGCCGATCCTGGAAAACATGGGCGTGCAGGTGCGCGACGAGCATCCGTACCTGGTGGAGCGCAACAGCGAAACCGTGTGGATCAGCGACTTCGGCCTGGAGCTGGGCGCGCACGCCGATGCCATGCAGGACGACGCGGTGCAGAAGAACTTCCAGGCACTGCTGTCGCGCGTGTTTGCCAAGGATTGCGAGAACGACGGCTTCAACCGCCTGGCGGTGGTGGCCGGCCTCGACTGGCGCGAAATCACCCTGGTGCGCGCACTGGCCAAGTATCTGCGTCAGGGCGGTCTGACCTTCAGCCAGGCCTATATCGAAAACTGCGTGGCGCACTACCCGGACATCACCCGCAACCTGGTGAAACTGTTCGTTGCCCGCCTGCACCCGAGCGCTTTCGATGATGCCGCTGCCGCCAAGCTGCAGGACACGCTGAAAGAGCAGCTGGACAAAGTGGCCAACCTGGACGAAGACCGCATCCTGAACGGCTTCCTGCAGGTGATCCTGGCGACCCGCCGCACCAACTTCTGGCAGAAGGACGCCAGCGGCGAGTTCAAGTCCTACGCTTCCTTCAAGCTGGATTCCAACCAGATCTCCTTCCTGCCGCAGCCGCGCCCGATGTTCGAAATCTGGGTGTACAGCCCGCGTGTGGAAGGCGTGCATCTGCGCGGTTCCAAGGTAGCGCGTGGCGGCCTGCGCTGGTCCGACCGCATGGAAGACTTCCGCACCGAGGTGCTGGGTCTGGTGAAGGCGCAGATGGTGAAGAACTCGGTGATCGTGCCGATGGGCTCCAAGGGCGGCTTCGTCGGCAAGCAACTGCCGGCGCCGAGCGACCGCGAAGCCTTCATGGCGGAAGGCATCGCCAGCTACAAGACCTTCATCTCCGCGCTGCTGGACGTGACCGACAACCTGGTGAATGGCCAGGTGGTGCCGCCGCTCGACGTGCGTCGCCTGGATCCGGACGATCCGTATCTGGTGGTGGCCGCCGACAAGGGCACCGCGACCTTCTCCGACATCGCCAACGGCATTTCCGCCGCCTACGACTTCTGGCTGGGTGACGCGTTTGCTTCCGGCGGTTCCGCCGGCTACGACCACAAGGGCATGGGCATTACCGCCCGCGGCGCTTGGGAATCGGTGAAGCGCCACTTCCGCCACCTGGGCATCAACACCCAGGAGCAGGATTTCAGCGTGATCGGTATCGGTGACATGGCCGGCGACGTATTCGGCAACGGCATGCTGCTGTCCGAACACATCTGCCTGAAGGCCGCGTTCAACCACCTGCACATCTTCCTGGACCCGACGCCGAATGCGGCAGTCAGCTTCGCCGAGCGTGCCCGCCTGTTCAACCTGCCGCGTTCCAGCTGGACCGACTACAACCGCGAGCTGATCTCGCAGGGCGGCGGCATCTTCGAACGTTCCGCCAAGTCCATCCCGCTGTCGCCGGAAGTGAAGGCCTGGCTGGAAACCGACAAGGACAGCATGGCGCCGAACGAACTGATCCACGAGCTGCTGAAGGCCAAGGTCGACCTGTTCTACAACGGCGGTATCGGTACCTATATCAAGGCATCCACCCAGAGCCATGCCGATGCCCGCGACCGCGCCAATGACCCGGTACGCGTCAACGGCAACCAGCTGCAGGCGCGCGTGGTGGCCGAAGGCGGCAACCTGACTTGCACCCAGCTGGGTCGTGTCGAGTTCGCCCTGGCCGGCGGTCGCATCTGCACCGACGCCATCGACAACTCCGCCGGCGTGGACTGCTCCGACCATGAAGTGAACATCAAGATTCTGGTGGGCGCGGTAATGCAGGCTGGTGACATGACGCTGAAGCAGCGTAATGACCTGCTGGCGGAGATGACCGAAGAAGTGGGCCACCTGGTGCTGCGCAACAACTACCTGCAGACCCAGGTGCTGGCGATCAACCGCAGCCATGCCGCCTCCATGCTGAGCGCGCACAGCCGCATGATCAGCCACATGGAGAAGACCGGCGAACTGAACCGCGAGATCGAATACCTGCCGACCGACACCCAGATCAACGAGCGTCGTCTGGCCCGTCAGGGTCTGACCTCGCCGGAAGTGGCGGTGCTGCTGGCCTACGGCAAGATTTCGCTGGACCAGGCCATCCTGGCCACCGACGTGCCGGACGATGCCGACTTCCTGCCGGTATTGGTCAACTACTTCCCGAAACCGCTGCAACAGCGTTTTGGCGAGCAGATGCAGCGTCACCACCTGAAGCGCGAGATCATCGCCAACCAGCTGGCGAACCAGATCATTAACCGCATGGGCGTGACCTTCGTGTTCCGCCTGCAGGAAGAGTCCTCGTTCTCCGCCGCCGACATCACCCGCGCCTTCTGGGTGGCCAGCCGCGTGTTCGATGCCGACCGTCTGTGGGGCCAGATCGAACAGCTGGATAACAAGGTGTCTGCCGACCTGCAGGTGGAAATGATGGTGATGGTGCGTACCCTGATCGAGCGTGCCGTGCGCTGGGTGCTGCGCAACCGTCGCCCGATCGGCTCGGTAAGCGCCGCCATCGAGCAGTACGGCGCCAAGGTACAGGCGCTGCTGCAGCAGCTGCCGCAGCTGATCAGCGCCGATGGCTACCCGCAGGTAGCGCGTCTGGAAAAACGCCTGAACCAGCCGAACGTGCCGGCCGAACTGGCCAGCGTGCTGGCGCGTCTGGAGTTCGCGGTACCGCTGATGGACATCATCGAAATCGGTGGCAATAGCGAGCTGCCGCTGGACGTGGTTGCGGCCAACTATCTGCAGCTGGGTCACAGCCTGCAACTGGACTGGCTGCGCAGCGCCATCACCCAGCTGCCGCGCGACAACCGCTGGCAGTCGCTGGCCCGCTCCGCGCTGCGTGACGACCTGTATCGCCAGCACCGCGAGCTGACCCGCCGTGCCCTGGCGGCCGGTGGCGACAGTGCCTTCGTGAACGCCTGGATTGCCCAGCGCGCCAGCGATGTCGAGGCCTGCCAGCAGATGTTTGCCGAGCTGCAGTCGTTCGAGGCGCTGGACCTGGCGATGCTGTCCGCCGGCATGCGCGAGCTGAACAACCATCTGCTGGGCTAACGCCTGATTTATTCGCAGTACTCCCTTAAGCCGACCCTCGCGGGTCGGTTTTTTTTCGCCGTTTTCCGGCGATCGGCAGCGCGCCGGCACATGGGGAAGGGCACCGGGCAGCGCTGGGGTGTGGCGCAGGCTGCTGGTCGCCCGTGCTGTTTCGGGAGTGATTTAGCCGAATGGCATGGTTTGGCGCGGTGCTGTATGTCGATGTTGCGCTGCAAAAACGGCGGATTTGGCGGCATTGCGGTCGGAAAAGGGCGGGATATCCACGGTTTTTCATGTGGCTATTTGTCATTTTCGACTATTTTTGTTGTATGCCGACAACAAACGCCTGTTTCACGACATGGTGCATTTTCTGTGCACAAGCGGTGCGTTTCATTGCAGAAAGCCCGGCAGTGCTGGGTAATTAATGCCAACAAATGTAAATAACATGCACCGCGGGGGTGCTGCTGCCAGGTGCGTGCGGAATTGCTCGGGGTTTCACGGGAATTTGTGTACAGTGCATGCTCGTTTTCTTAAACGGTGTGGTTAAATTAATCAACGGCTGTACTGCGGGACAGGTTGGCCGCTGCATCAGGCAGTGTCTTGAATGCTTTACATCCCCGCGAAGGCCGATTAGCCTAATAAAACTGAAACAAGATTCCGCCAAGCGGAACAAGTGGAGAAAGCAGGATGAGCGAGCAACAAGCAGCTTCGGACGTGCTGGTAAGCTTTCGTGGTGTGCAAAAGAGCTACGATGGCGAATCCCTGATCGTCAAAAGCCTGGATCTGGATATTCGCCGCGGCGAGTTCCTCACCATGCTGGGGCCGTCCGGCTCCGGCAAGACCACCTGCCTGATGATGCTGGCGGGCTTCGAAACCCCCACCCACGGTGAAATCCGTCTTGGCGGCCAGTTGCTGAACAATGTGCCCCCGCACAAGCGCAACATCGGCATGGTGTTTCAGAACTACGCGCTGTTCCCCCACATGACCGTAGCTGAAAACCTGGCCTATCCGCTGACCATCCGCAAAATGAGCAAGAGCGATGTCGCCGCGCGCGTGAAAAAGGCGCTGGACATGGTGCAGCTGGGCAATCTGGCCAACCGCTACCCGGGCCAGATGTCCGGTGGCCAGCAGCAGCGCGTGGCGCTGGCGCGCGCGCTGGTGTTCGAGCCGCAGCTGGTGCTGATGGACGAGCCGCTGGGCGCGCTGGACAAGCAGCTGCGCGAACACATGCAGCTGGAGATCAAGCATATCCATGACACCCTCGGCATCACCGTGGTGTACGTGACGCACGACCAGAGCGAAGCGCTGACCATGTCTGATCGCGTGGCCGTGTTCAAGGACGGCATCATCCAGCAGATCGATGCGGCCAACGTGCTGTACGAAAAGCCGGTCAATTCCTTCGTTGCCAACTTCATCGGCGAGAACAACACCCTGCACGGCGAAGTCGTGGCGGTGGAGCAGGGCAGCGCCGTAGTGCGCCTGGCATCCGGCGATACCGTCAAGGCCAGCGCCATTTGCGTCGACCGTGCCGGCGAGCCGACCTCGATGTCGATCCGCCCGGAGCGGGTACGCCTGAACCAGTTTGCCGAAGCCTGCGAAAACCGCCTGTCGGCACGCCTGGCCGAGTTCATCTACTTTGGCGACCACGTGCGCCTGCGCCTGGACGTGGCCGGCCAGAGCGGCTTCATGGTGAAAGTGCCGGTCGGCGAGCTGGACAGCCGCTGGCAAGTGGGTGACACCCTCAATGTTGGCTGGATGTCGCACGACATCCGCGCCCTGGATTCGGCTGTCGTCGCACATTGAACGGATGCGCTGGGCGGCAGGCGGCAACGCCTGCGCCGCAGCCGGCCGACGCTGTGCGCCTGACCAGATGAACCACCCGCAGTACCCAACCAAGTACCAAAACAAGGCCTGTTACAACGGGTCGCTAACTGCTGTCTGCAAACGTGCAATCTTCGAGGAGTTATTCATGACCAAATTTGCCCCCCGCCTTGCCGTTCTGTCCGTTGCCGTCGCGTTCGCTGCGCCGGCCATGGCTAAGGACATTACCGTGATTTCCTTTGGCGGCGCCAACAAGGAAGCGCAAAACGCTGCTTATTACCAGACCTTCGAAAAGACCTCTGGTAACAAGATCACCGCGGGTGATTACAACGGCGAGATGGCCAAGATCAAGGCAATGGTGGACACCAAGAAAGTGACTTGGGACGTCGTTGAAGTTGAATCTCCGGAACTGCTGCGTGGTTGCGAAGAGGGCATGTTCGAGAAGATCAACTGGGCACAGATTGGCAGCAAGGCCGACTTCGTGAAGCCGGCGGTATCCGAATGTGGCGTCGGCATCTTCGTATGGTCCACCGCGCTGGCCTACAACGCCGACAAGCTGAAGGCCGCGCCGCAGAACTGGGCCGACTTCTGGAACGTGCAGAAATTCCCGGGCAAGCGTGGCCTGCGCAAGGGCGCCAAGTACACGCTGGAGTTCGCGCTGCAGGCTGATGGCGTGAAGCCGGCCGACGTGTACAAGGTACTGGCCACCAAGGCCGGTGTGGATCGTGCCTTCAAGAAACTGGACCAGCTGAAGCCGAACATCCAGTGGTGGGAAGCCGGCGCGCAGCCGCCGCAGTTCCTGGCCTCCGGCGACGTGGTGATGAGCTCGGCCTACAACGGTCGTATCGACACCGCGCAGAAGGAAGGCAAGAACCTGAAAGTGGTATGGACCGGCAGCGTGTATGACGTGGATTCCTGGGCCGTGCCGAAGGGCTCGCCGAAGCTGAAGGAAGCCATGGACTTCATCAAGCACGCCAGCAAGCCGGAAAACCAGGCCATCTACTCCAACAAGATCGCCTACGGCCCGACCAACCTGAAGGCGGTACAGAAAGTGGATCCGAAGTCGGCTTCCAACCTGCCGACCTGGCCGGCCAACCTGAAGAACGCGCTGGCGCTGGACGTGAACTTCTGGGTTGAACACGGCGAAGAGCTGGAAGAACGCTTCAACGCTTGGGCTGCCCGCTAAGTAGTGCCTGACGGGCTGTCGTAGCCTGTTGTTGGCCGCACCGCCGGTGCGGCCAACTTCATGGCGCACAGTCAGCCTGCCGGGGGTGGCAAACCCTCGATCTTTGCTGATCTGTCCTGCTATCAATCAGATAACAGGACTTTCCGGAAGTGATGCCCACTATGTCCGAATCCCTTTCCGTCAATGCGCCGCTGACGGCCGCCGATGGCGAGCCGCTCAAGCTGAAGCTGGCGCGTGAGCGTCGTAACAAGCAGCTGAAGGCCGCCGCGCTGGTTGCGCCGCTGGCCATCTTCCTGCTGCTGACCTTTGTGATCCCGATTGTCACCCTGCTCAAGCGCAGCGTGGACAACCCGGAAGTGGTGACCTACCTGCCACAGACCAGCCAGCAGATCGCCGGCTGGGACCGCCGTGCGCTGCCGTCCGAAGAAGTGTTCCGCGCCATGGCGCAGGATCTGACCGTGGCGAAAGAGGCCAAGACCGTGTCCGAAGTGGCCAAGCGCCTGAACATGGATATCAGCGGTTTCCGTTCGCTGCTGCAAAAAACCGCGCGCAAGATGCCGCTGGAGTTGGCCGCAGGCGAGTCGGTACGCGACCGCTTCATCCAGATCGACGAGCGCTGGGGCGACCCGGACCACTGGCACGTGATCGCCAAGAATGCCAAGTCGTGGACACCGTATTACCTGTACAGCTCGCTGGACCTGCGCGAGACCAAGGCCGGCAGCCCGGAGCTGGCACCGGTGGAAGAGCGCGCGTTCCTGAACATCTTTGGCCGCACGCTGTGGATCAGCCTGTGGGTGACGGTGTTCTGTCTGCTGCTGGGTTATCCGCTGGCGTACTGGCTGGCCAACCTGCCGGCACGTAAGAGCAACCTGCTGATGATTCTGGTGCTGCTGCCGTTCTGGACTTCGGTACTGGTGCGCGTGGCGTCGTGGATCGTGCTGCTGCAGCGCGAAGGCCTGATCAATAGCGCGCTGATGAACCTTGGCATTATCGGCGAGCCGTTGCAGCTGGCCTTCAACCGGGTCGGTGTCTACATCGCCATGGTGCACATCCTGCTGCCGTTCGTGATCCTGCCGGCCTACAGCGTGATGAAGAGCATTCCGCAGACCTATATGCGCGCCGCCATTTCGCTGGGCGACCACCCGTTTGCCGCCTTCTGGAAGATCTACTTCCCGCAGACCGTGGCTGGCGTGGCCGCTGGCGCCTTGCTGGTGTTCATCATGTGCATCGGCTACTACATCACGCCGGCACTGCTGGGCAGCCCGGAAGAGCAGATGGTGAGCTACTACGTGGCGTTCTACACCAACGTCACCATCAACTGGGGTATGGCCGCCGCACTGGGCAGCCTGCTGCTTCTCGCCACCATGACGCTGTACGCGGTGTACAGCAAGCTGGTGGGTGCCAACCGTCTGAGCCTGGGGTAAATCATGCTGCCGAATTATGCTTCCCCTATCGAACGCCTCTGGTTCTGGACCTTCCGTACCCTGTGCGTGCTGATCCTGATCTTCCTGGTGTCGCCGTTGCTGGTGATCGTACCGCTGTCGTTCTCCGCCGATACCTTCCTGCTGTACCCGATCCAGTCGTTCTCGCTGCGCTGGTACCAGGAATTCTTCGGCAACGGCGTGTGGCTGTCCTCACTGAAGAACAGCTTCATCGTGGCACCGGCGGCAACGCTGCTGGCCACCTCGCTGGGCACGTTGGCCGCAGTGGGGCTGACCTCGTCGGACTTCCCCGGCAAGTCGTTCCTGATGACGGTGCTGATCTCGCCGATGGTGGTGCCGGTGGTGATTGTCGGCGTCGGTGCCTACCTGTTCTTCGCGCCGATCGGCCTGTCCAACAGCTACCTGGCACTGATCCTGGTGCATACCGCGCTGGGCGTGCCCTTCGTGGTGATCACCGTGTCGGCGACGCTGCGCGGTTTCAACAGCAACCTGATCCGTGCCAGCGCCAGTCTGGGTGGCAATGCCATCACCACCTACCGTCGCGTGGTGCTGCCGCTGATCGCCCCGGGGGTGATTTCCGGCGCGCTGTTCGCCTTTGCCACCTCGTTCGACGAAGTGGTGGTGACGCTGTTCCTCGCCGGCCCGGAGCAGACCACGCTGCCGCGCCAGATGTTCAGCGGCATCAAGGAAAACATCAGTCCGGCGATCGCCGCCGCGGCCACGGTGTTGATCCTGTTCTCTATCGCCTTGTTGCTGACGCTGGAGTGGCTGCGCGGCCGCGCCGAACGCATGCGCACCAGCAAGGTGGAGTAGATCGCCTGACGGCAATAAAAAGCCCCGCTACGGCGGGGCTTTTTTCATGCCAACGGGCGACTGGCTCAGAACAGCTCAATATCGCCTTGCGGCCAACTATCCGCCTGCACCAGCCCCTGCTGTTGCAGCTGCGCGTAGTCCACCACCTGGTTGCGGCCGTGCTCCTTGGCGTGATACAGCGCCTTGTCGGCCTGTTCCACCACGTTGGCCGGCAAGGGCTGGCGCTCGATGCGCACGTGGCCGATGCTGATGGTCACCTGGCCCACCTGCGGAAACGCGGTGCCGGCGATCTGCTGCCGCAGCTGTTGCAGCAGCTGCTCGACGCTGCGGCTGCTGGGCCTGAGCACGGCGGCAAATTCTTCGCCACCATAGCGGTACAGCCGGCCTTCCTGACCCAGGGTATCGGCCATCAACTGCGACATGCGCAGCAGCACCTCGTCGCCGACGATATGGCCGTAGCGATCGTTGATCTGCTTGAAGTGGTCGATGTCCAGCAGTGCCAGCGTGTACTGCGCGCCGGGCATCGACAGCAGCTCATACAGCCGGCTGTCAAAGGTGCGACGGTTCAGCAGCCCGGTCAGCATGTCGCGCTCGGCGTCGTACAGCAGGCGCAGGTAGTTCTCGTGAATCAGTACGATGGCGGCCAGAAAGCCCTGCTCCTGCTCGCCCAGCGTGGCGCCGGCCAGCTCCAGCAGCGCCAGGCGGCGATTGCGCTGGCGGATCACCTGCCAGGTCTGGCCGTCCAGATGCCACGGCGCCGGGTCGTCATCACTGTGCAGGATGGCGCGGCGCATGCTGTCGTCCGGCTGCTGCCAGACGCGCGGGGCAACCTTGCGATAGCCGTCCGCCTTGTCCTGGCGGTGCAGCAGGCGCACTTCCAGCTCCTGGTCGTTGCCGCGCAGGCTGTAAAAGCGGATGTGGTGCTCGGGCAGCAGCACGCCGATCAGTTCCAGCAGGCTGCGCTCCAGCTCGCGCTGCTCACGCTGCGCGCTCATTTTCGCCATCTGCTGTACCAGGTGGGCGATGCTGGGGTTGGCCGCACTGCTGCTCATGTCATCTTTCTGGCGTGAAGTGCCGCTCAAGCGCGGCCGGTGCTGCCAAAGCCGCCGACACCGCGCTCGGAAGCGTCGAAATCCTCGACGATATTCAGCGCCACCTGCACCACCGGCACGATAATCATCTGCGCGATGCGTTCCAGCGGCGCCAGTTTGAAGGTGGTGTCGCCACGGTTCCATACCGACACCATCAGCTGGCCTTGGTAGTCGGAATCGATCAGCCCCACCAGATTGCCCAGCACGATGCCGTGCTTGTGGCCGAGGCCGGAGCGCGGCAGGATCATCGCCGCCAGTGTCGGGTCGGCCAGGTGGATGGCCATGCCGGTGGGCACCAGCACGGTCTGGCCGGGTTCCACCAGCAGGTCGCCATCGATGGCGGCGCGCAGGTCCAGGCCGGCGGAGCCGCTGGTGGCGTAGGCCGGCAGGCAGTCGTGCAGGCGGGAATCGAGAATCTTGACGTCGAGTACGGGTGTGTTCATTGCGTGCGTTTTTCAGTAATACGGTTGGGGGTTAGCGGTTGAGGCAGCGGGCGAGGTGGGCGACGATGGCGCGGCCAACCTCGTCCTTGGACATGGCCGGCAGCGGGTGCTGGCCGGCGTCGTCCAGCAGCACCACTTCGTTGCTGTCGGCACCCATGGCGTGTTGCGCCAGGTTGGCCACCAGCAGCGGCACCTTCTTGCGCTGGCGTTTCTGCTCGGCAAAATCCAGCAGGTTCTGGCTTTCCGCCGCGAAGCCGACGCAGAACGGCGCCGCCGGCAGGCCGGCCACGGTGGCGAGGATGTCCGGGTTTTCTTCCAGCTCGATCACCGGCACGGCGTCGCCTTTCTTCAGCTTGTGCTCGCTGCGGTTCTTCACCCGGTAGTCGGCCACTGCCGCCACGCTGATGAATACATCGCTGCGGCCAACCTCGGATAGTACCGCCTGGTACATTTCCTGTGCACTCTGTACCGGCAGCAGGCGCACATCCACGGGCGGGGTGAGCGCGGTGGGGCCGGATACCAGGGTGACCTCGGCGCCGGCGTCGCGGCAGGCGCGCGCCAGCGCGTAGCCCATCTTGCCGGAGCTGATATTGGTGATGCCGCGCACGGCGTCTATCGGCTCGAAGGTCGGCCCGGCGGTGAGTAGCACCTGTTTGCCACTCAGCACTTTCTCATCGAAAAAGCCCTGCAGCAGCTCGAAGACCTCTTCCGGCTCCAGCATGCGGCCCGGGCCGGTTTCGCCGCAGGCCTGCACGCCATGCGCCGGCCCCCACACCGTTACGCCATCGGCGCGCAGCTGGGCGATATTGCGCTGGTTGGGCGGGTTGTCCCACATTTGGCGGTTCATTGCCGGCACCACCACCAGCGGGCAGGTGCGCGCCGCGGCCATGGTGGAAATCAGGTCGTCGCAGGCGCCGTGCGCCAGCTTGAAGATGCAGTCGGCGGTGGCCGGCACGATCACGAAGGCATCGGCGCGGCGCGACATCTCGATGTGCGCCATGGCGTTGTCCGGGCGGCTGTCCCACACGTCGTGGTACACCGCATGGCCGGATAGCGCCTGGAAGGTCAGCGGCGTCACGAAGCGGGTGGCGCTTTCGCTCATCACCACTTCCACGCGGTGGCCGGCTTTCACCAGCAGCCGCGTCAATTCGGCGGCCTTGTAGGCGGCCACGCCGCCGGTAATGCCCAGAAGAATGTTTTTTTGCGCCATGCCAGTCTCGGAATGCTGCGGTTTCATCACGCCGCAATTGTAACGGAAGCACCCGTGCCGCGGTGCGTATGCGGCCAACTATCGAATAGTGATTTGTCATTAATAATCTGGTAAAAATCATGCTATAGCCAAATCTAGGAGCTTGCGATGTCCATCACGCACTGGCCGGAAGCCGAGCGCCCACGCGAGAAACTGCGGCAGCACGGCCCGCAGATACTGTCGGATGCCGAGCTGCTGGCGATCTTCCTGCGCACCGGGGTGCGTGGCCTGTCGGCGGTGGACATGGCGCGCCAGCTGCTGCAGCGATTTGGCAGCCTGGGCAAGCTGCTGGCCGCCGGCGAGGCGGACATCAGCCGCTGCGCCGGCATGGGGCCGGCCAAGTATGCGCAGTTTGCCGCCATCAAGGAGCTGGCGCGGCGCCTGCTGGCCGAGGACATGCAGCTGGGCGACGTGCTGGACAGCCCGGACGCGGTGCGCCACTACCTGCGGCTGGCCATCGGTGCGCAGGATGTGGAAGTGTTCGTGGTGCTGTTCCTGACGGCACAAAATCGCGTGCTGGCAGTCGAAGAAGTAGCGCGTGGCACCTTGACCGAAACGCGGGTCTACCCGCGGGAGGTGGTGCGCCGGGCCCTGCAGCACAATGCCAGTGCCGTGATCGTGGCGCACAATCATCCTTCCGGCGTGGCCGAGCCATCGGCCGCCGATCGGGCACTGACCGCCACGCTCAAGCAGGCGTTGCTGCTGGTCGATATCCGGTTACTGGATCATTTTGTGGTGACCGGCACGCGCGCCGAATCGCTGGCCGAGCGTGGCTGGGTCTAGCGTGCAGAGGGAGAATCAACGGGTGATGAACGGGTAAGATGTGCCGGCAGCCGGCCGGTGCATACTGGGTGACACAGACCGCGGTCAGCCGGCTGGCCGCCATTGGAGGGGCGTACCATGAACATTCTGCAGTTGCTCAACCAGTCCGATTACATCCAGATCAACAACCAGCTGATCAAGCCGGAATTCATGTTTGCCTCCGAGGATTACGCCGAAGACGACGACGTGGCGCTGGAGGCGCAGCTGGACGGCGCCGAACTGGTGCTGACCGTAGCCGACCTGGAAGACGCCACGCCGCTGGCGGACGGCGCCTACTGGATAGAAAGCGTGGGCTATCTGCGCTTCCTTAGCCGCCAGGCCCTGCATTGACCCACCCCGCAACGGGTAGCCAGCCGCCGCAAGGCGGCTTTCTGCTGTCTGCGGGGCCAGCTTGAGTAATTGCCGGGGCTGCCAGATAATCGCCGCCCCCTTTTTGACCGCACGATACCGGTGGAGCAGGCAGCAATGACCAAAGTTGTAGTGGTAGGCAGCATCAATATGGACTTGGTGGTGGTGACCGACCGCTTTCCTGCGCCGGGCGAAACCATCAGCGGCGAGCGCTTTCTCACCGTGCCGGGCGGCAAGGGTGCCAACCAGGCGGTGGCCGCCAGCCGGCTGGGCGCCAGTGTCAGCATGGTGGGCAAGGTTGGCCGCGATGCGTTCGGCGACGAGCTGCTGGCCGGCCTGCAGCGCGAAGGCATCGATACCCGCCACGTTGGCCGCGCCGAGGTGGCTACCGGTGTGGCGCTGATCACCGTCAGTGGTGGCGAAAACAGCATCGTGGTGGTGCCTGGTGCCAACCATGCGCTGCTGCCGGCCGACATCGCCGCCGCCGAGCCGCAGCTGGCGGCCGCCGACGTGATCCTGACCCAGCTGGAGATTCCGCTGGCGACGGTGCAGGCGCTGCTGCAGCTGGCCGCCCGCCACCGCGTGCCGGTGATCCTCAACCCGGCGCCGGCGCAGCCGCTGCCGGCCGATCTGCTGCAGCGCTGCGCGCTGATCACCCCGAACGAACATGAACTGGCGACGGTGCTGGGTCGCCCGGGCGCGGAGATGGCCAGCCTGCTGCCGTTGCTGCCGGGCAAGGTGGTGATGACGCACGGCAAGCATGGCGCCTGGCATGCGCGTGCCGATGGCTCGCTGCATCACCAGCCGGGCTTCGCGGTGCAGGCGGTGGACAGCACCGGCGCCGGCGATACCTTCAACGGCGCGCTGGCCACCTTCCTGCCGCTGGGGCTGGAAGCGGCGCTGCGCCATGCCGCCGCCGCCGGTGCGCTGGCGGTCACCCGCCTCGGCGCACAGGGCGGCATGCCACGCCGCGACGAGCTGTTGGCCTTCATGAGCAGTTGATCTGGCGCAAGTTGGCAGCCAGACGCGGTCGATAAAATGCCGGCTTCCAAATGCTTAGTGCATGAGCACGAGTTGGGGTCGAGATGGAAAAAATTCGCGTAGCGATGGTGGGGGCGGGCGAGACCGCAACCCCGCTGCTGAAGCAGTTGCTGGCATCGGACTTTGTCGAGCTGGTGGGGGTGGCCGAGCTTAATCCGGCGCTGCCGGGCGTGGCGCTGGTCCAGTCGCATGGCATTCCGGTGACGGACAACTTCATCGAACTGGCGGAGCAGGGCGAGCGGGTGGATATCATCATCGACCTGACCGGCTCGCGCAAAGTGCGCGAAGACCTGCGCCGCTTCATGCAGTTCGCCGGCAACAATCACACCGTGATCATGCACGAGCGCATTGCGCTGCTGCTGATGTCGCTGTCGGCCGGCAAGCTGGTGCAGACCCGCCACGAGTCGCTCGGTTACTGATGGTTTAGTGCCATTGCCGGTTCCGCGACTGGCCGGCAATGTTGAAGGAGGGCTACGGCCCTCCTTTTTTCATGCCTGCCACCGCCAGCGCCTGCGGCCAACGTTGGCCGCAAGCTGCGGCGCAGCCTAGCCGAAGCCGCGTTTCTTCAGCGCCAGATACATCATGCCGGCGGTGATGGCATCGTTCAGCGCATCGTGGCGCGGCAGCGCCGGCACCCCCAGCTCGTCGATCAGCGTGGCCATGTGCAGGTCCACATTGCTGTCCGGCTGCTGGCGGATCTTGTAGTCGTAGAAGCGGCCGGACACCTCGATCTGGCGGTTGGGCAGGCCGATGCCGGCCAGCTCGCGCACATACTTGTTCAGCACTGCCACGTCGTACTCCAGGTAGTAACCGAGCAGCGGTCGCCCTTCGATGAAGGCCAGCAGCTGCGTTACCGCCTCCAGCGGCGACAAGCCCTCCGACACGTCGCGCGGGCGCAGGCCGTGGATCTTCACGCTGCCGGCCTCCGGGCGGCGTTCCGGTTTCACCAGCACGTAGAATGCCTCGCTGCTGAGGATACGTTGGCCGCGTATCTTCACCGCGCCGATGGACAACAGCTCGGCCTCGCGCACGTTCAGGCTGGTGGTTTCGCAATCCACGCTCACCACCTCGCTGTCGTCTGCGTCCAGCAGATAGGCGAAGGCCGGGTCTTTCAGCCGCCAGCGCGCCAGCTGGCGTTTCAGCATCGGCATCATGCGATGGCTCCCAGGCGGAAGTGGTGGCGCAGATAGCCCTTGAAGCGTTTCACCAGTGCCAGCGCGTCTTTCAGCAGGTCGCGCTCCAGCGTCGACAGCCGTTCCGGGTGGATCAGATTGCTGGCGCTGCGGCCATCGGCCAGCTCGGCCAGGCCGTGGCTCAGCCGCAGTCCCAGCAGGAAGGACAGCGCCTCGCCGACATCGTTGGCCAGCTCGCGCTCCAGCAGGCCGCGTTCGGCCAGCAGCTGCAGCCGCTCGAAGGTATTGCAGGCGCCGATGCCATGCCGCAGTGCCAGCGCGCGGATGCCGTGCACGATGGGGAAAATGCCACCTTTCTTGATGTCCAGCGTGGCGGCGCCGTCCTTCTCCTTGGTCAGCAACTGGGCAAAGAAGCCCAGCGGGGTGTCGAACTGCTCGATGGCGCGGGCGAAGCGGGCGTAGAAGCTTTCATCGTCGGACAGCAGGCTGTTCAGATACTGCCGGCATTGCGCCAGCAGGCTGTGGTCGCCGGCCACCGCCTCGGCGTCGATGAAGATCGCCAGCTTCATCAGTGCATCGCCGTCCGGTGTCAGCACCCAGCGGTACAGCTGGTCGCGCATCGCCTGCTCGTGGCGGCACCATTCCGGGTTGCGCACCATGATGCCGCCGGGGCAGGGCGGGTAGCCGAAGCGTGCCAGCGTGTCGCTGAAGGTCTGGCAGGCGCCGGCGATGGCCGGATGCTCGAAACCGTCGCGGATCAGCAGCGCGTTGTCCTGGTCGGTCTTCAGGATCTGCTCGCCGCGGCCTTCCGAACCCATCACCAGCAGGCAGCTGTTGGCCACCAGCTCGGCCGGTGCGATCAGCTGCCAGGCGCGTTCGAACAGCCGCGCGTTCAGCGCCTGCACCAGCCGCCCCAGCTGCGGCGCCTTCACGCCGTGGCTGGACAGGATGCTCACTAGACGGGTGATCTGCTCGGCAATGGCGGCCAGCTCGTCCAGCGATTCGGCGCGGTCCAGCCGCTGCGCGATCAGGTGCGAATGGTTGGAGAAATAGGACAGGATATCCACCTGCGCCAGGATGCCCACCGGCTCGCCGCGCTCCAGCACCACCAGGCGGCGGATGTTGCGCTGGGTCATGGTCAGCAGCGCGTTGAACAGAAAATCGTCGATATCGACGGTGATCAGGTCGAAGTGGCAGACCTGATGCAGCGGCGTGCTCGACGGCGTGGCGGTCAGGATGATGTCGCGGAAGTCGGTGGTGGTGAACATGCCGAGGCGCTCGCCGTGGCGCACCAGGATCGACTTGCTCTTGCGCTGCTTCATCAGCCGTGCGGCGTCGAGGATGCTGTCGCCGCCTTCGGCGAACACCGGCAGCCGCGAACAGGCGTCGCGCACGGTGGCGGTGAGCAGGGTCTGCAGCTCGCGGTTGCCGGATTCGCGTGCCATGGCGCCGAATTTCTGCGAGATGCTGGCAAAGAAAAAGGCGCCGAAGCTGGGATTGCTGTCGGTGAGCGCCAGCACGGTGTCGCGCGGCAGCGCGAACACCAGCGCCTCCTCGTGCACCACGAAGCGGGTGCTGGTGTGGCCGGCCACCATGGAGCGGGCATCGAAGGTGTCGCGCTGGCGGTAGACGGCGATCACCTCGTCGTCGGCCATTTCGCGCACCACACCCTTGATCACCACGTACAGCGCATCCACCGGCTTGCCGGGGGACAGGATCAGCTCTTCGTCGTCGAAGAACACGATGTCGGCGGCGTTTTCCAGCGTCTGGCGCTCGGCATTGCTCAGGTGGGTAAACGGCGGGTGGGAGAAGTCGAAGCGGGACATGCGGGTACTCCGTACGGGACACCCTTGCAGCATAAACGGCCGCCGGCCGCCGTCGCCATGTCAGTGGCGACGGATGTGGTCAGTTTTGCGCTGGATCAGCTTTGGCTGCGGCATCCGCGCCGCAGGCGCTGTCGCAGCTGGCGGCATCGACGCGGGTGGGCGGGCTGCTGATGCTGTGCAGCAGCGGCAGGCCGTCGGCGAACAGCATCAGCTCGCCGTCCTGCAGCGGCGTCCAGTACTCGTTGTCGGTCAGCGGCACGGTGGCGATGATCGCTACCCGGTCCTGCGGCGTGGTGACGGTGGAAAAATCCACGGTCACGTCGTCATCCACCAGGTGCGCGGTGGGGAACGGCGCCTGGCGCACGATGTAATGCAGCTTGGTGGAGCAGTGCACGAACAGCCATTCGCCGTTGGACAGCATGAAATTGCACACGCCGTGGCTGCGCAGCTCTGCGGCCAACGTTTCCACCGCGGCGAACAGCTCCGGCAGCGCCGGCGGCTGGCACCAGCGCTGGCGCAGGGTTTCCAGCAGGTAGCAGAAGGCGCGCTCCGAGTCGGTGCTGCCCACCGGCTGGTAGTGGCTGCCCGGCGTCGGGGCAAAATCCAGCAGGTTGCCGTTGTGGGCGAAGATCCAGTACTGCCCCCACAGCTCGCGCTGGAACGGGTGGCAGTTGGTCAGGTTCACCTCGCCCTGGGTGGCCTTGCGGATATGGGCGATCACGTTCTTCGACTTGATCGAATACTGGCGCACCAGGCTGGCCACCGGCGAATCGGCGGCCGGCTTGTCGTCGAGGAACAGCCGCACGCCGCGCCCTTCGAAAAAGGCGATGCCCCAGCCGTCGGCGTGGTGGTCGGTGAGGCCGCCGCGGCGATGAAAGCCTTCAAAGGAAAACAGGATGTCGGTGGGCGTATTGCAGTTCATGCCCAGCAGCTGGCACATGGGAATTACCGTGGCGGGTGTGGATGTCACCATTTTTTCACGAACTGCCGCCGCGGCCAAGGTTGGCCGCATGGCGGGGGCGGGCGATAATGACGGTCTGGGCAGGGCGGCTCGAAAAAACCGGATTTCCAGGCTAGACAAGGCGCGAATAAAAAATGCCGACGCAGCATATGATCGATATGTAAGAAGGCCTTTTTTGTGAGCAACGCAGTATCGCGACGAAAGCCGGATTTTTTCGAGGCTGTCCGTACTTGCAGTTTGCCGCCGTAGCCCCTATCTATGGCGTTTGCCCGCGTAACCGGAGCCTGTCATGACCACCATAGTCGTTGTCTGCAAGGACGGCCAGGTCGCCATTGCGGCCGATACCCAGACCACGTTCAGCGACGAGCACAAGCTGCTGGCCGGCTACGATGTGTTCCACGACAAGATCTTCCGCATCGGCGACAACTACCTGGCCATCGCCGGCTCCGCCGCGCACGACCTGGTGCTGCAGTCGGCGCTGAAGGGGCTGAAGTCGCGCGACCTCAGCAGCCGCGCCGGGCTGTTCGAAACCTTCCGCAAGATTCACCCCAAGCTGAAGGATCATTTCTTCCTGCGTCCGGAGGAGGACGAGGAAGACCCGTACGAATCCAGCCAGATGATGGTGCTGGTGGCCAACGCCCACGGCATCTTCGGGGTGTTCCCGATGCGCGAGGTGTACCAGTTCGCGCGCTACTGGGCGATCGGCTCCGGGCGCAAGTTCGCCATGGGCGCCATGCAGGTGCTGTACGACAGCCCGCTTTCCGCGGCGCAGATCGCCGAGCGCGCGGTGCAGGCCGCCTGCGAGTTCGACGCCAGCTCCTCGCTGCCGCTGACGCTTTATTCGATATCTACCGACAAGGACAAGCATTCATGAGCCAACACGACAATCTGCAACGCTTCCTGTTCGACGGCGCGCCGGTACGCGGTGCGCTGGTGCGCATGGACGGCGCCTGGCAGCAGGTGCTGGCCCGCCACGACTACCCGCCGGCCATCCGCCAGGTGCTGGGCCAGATGCTGGCGGCCAGCGCGCTGCTGGCGGCCAACCTCAAGTTCGACGGCACGCTGATCATGCAGCTGCACGGCAAGGGCGCGCTGCGCCTGGCGGTGGCCGAGTGCACCAACGAGCGCACCGTGCGCGCCACCGCGCGCTACGACGCCCACATCCACGACGCGCCGCTGGCCGAGCTGCTGGGCGAGGGCGGCACCTGCGTGCTGACGCTGGAGCCGAAGGACGGCGAGCCGTGGCAGGGCATCGTGGCGCTGGAAGGCGACAGCATCGCCGCCATGATCCAGCACTACCTGCAGCGTTCCGAACAGCTGGACAGCCGCCTGATCCTGGCCTGCAACGACGACACCGCCGCCGGCCTCCTGCTGCAGCGCCTGCCGGACGGCCACGGCGACCCGGACGCCTGGCAGCACCTGACGGTGCTGGCCGACACCCTGCGCCCGGACGAGCTGCTGGGCCTGGACGCGCACGACATCCTGCACCGCCTGTACCACGAAGAGCAGGTGCGCGTGTTCGAGCCGGAAGAAGTGAGCTTCGCCTGCAACTGCAGCGAACAGCGTGTCGGCGACATGCTCAAGCTGCTGGGCGGCCAGGAAGTGGCCGAAGTGGTGCTGGAGCAGGGCTCCATCGAAGTGGGCTGCGAATACTGCGGCCAACGTTACGTGTTCGACGAGGACGAGGTGAACGCCCTGTTCGGCATGGACGTGATCGAGGCGGTGCGCGGCGAGCAGCCGCGCCACTGAGCCTGGCGGCGGCAAGGTTGGCCGCAGGCCGCCATGCCCGTCACCAACGACAAGGGCCGCTTGCGCGGCCCTTGTTGTTTACTGCACTACGCTACCGTTCAGTCCTGACCCGGCGCCAGCGACGCGCGCAGCGCGGCGGCGTTGTCCGGGCGGCTTTCCAGCATGTCGTCCTCCGGCGCTGCATCACGCTGCGCCTTGGTGGCCAGGAAGTAACCGTAGCCGGCCACCATGGCGGCGACGAACACCGCGAACACCAGCTGGTTGAGCCAGGCCATGGTCAGCAGCGACACGGTGGCGATCACCAGCGCGATTAGCGGGAACAGCGGGTAGAACGGCGCGCGGAACGGGCGCTCCAGCCGCGGTTCGTTGCGGCGCAGGCGGAACAGGCTCAGCATCGACATGATGTACATCACCAGCGCGCCGAACACCGACATGGTGATGATGTTGGCGGTCAGCGTCTGGCCGCCGAAGCTGATCCACTCGTCGCTGAAGATGGCGGCGATGCCGACGACGCCGCCGAGGATGATGGCCAGATGCGGCGTCTTGAAGCGCGGGTGCACGCGAGCGAACACGCCCGGCATGAAGCCGGCGCGGGACAGTGCGAAAATCTGCCGCGAGTAACCCATGATGATGCCGTGGAAGCTGGCGATCAGGCCGAACAGGCCGATCCACACCAGCATGTGCATCCAGCCGCTGTTGTCGCCCACCACCGCCTTCATCGCCTGCGGCAGCGGGTCGTTGATGTTGGCCAGTTTGCGCCAGTCGCCGACGCCGCCAGCAAAGATCATCACCCCCACCGCCAGCACCACCAGGGTGAGAATGCCGCCGATATAGGCTTTCGGGATGGTGCGGCGCGGGTCTTCCGCTTCCTCCGCCGCCATGGCGGCGCCCTCGATGGCGAGGAAGAACCAGATGGCGAACGGGATGGCAGCCAGGATGCCCAGCAGCGCGGTATGGTTCAGCTCGCTGCCGCCGGCCCAGCCGTTGGCGCTGAAGTTGGCCAGCGAGAAGCCGGGGGTGACCACGCCCATGAACACCAGCAGCTCACCGATGGCCAGCACGGTGACGAACAGCTCGAAGTTGGCCGCCAGCTGCACGCCGAGGATGTTCAGCGTCATGAACACCAGGTAGGCGCCCACCGCCGCCACTTTCGGGTCCAAGCCCGGAAACTGCACGTTCAGGTAGGCGCCGATCGCCAGCGCGATGGCCGGCGGTGCAAACACGAACTCGATCAGCGTGGCGGCGCCGGCGATGAAGCCGCCGGTGGGGCCAAAGGCGCGGCGCGCATAGGCGAACGGGCCGCCGGCATGCGGAATCGAGGTGGTCAGCTCGGTGTAGCTGAAGATGAAGGTGGTGTACATCGCCGCGATCAGCAGCGAGGTGACCAGGAACCCCAGCGTACCGGCGCTGGCCCAGCCGTAGCTCCAGCCGAAATACTCCCCGGAGATCACCAGACCAACAGCGATACCCCACAGATGAATGGTCTTGAGGCTGGGTTTCAGCTCTCGTACGACCTTTTGCTTCTCCATGAATTTCTCCTTTGATCCTAATCGTCTTGCACATTGGCTTGCGCCGCTTGGCCTGTCCGGTCTGCTGCCGGCTCTGGCGTGGCGCGGCGGCCGTGGCTGTCCCGCACGACCGTCGCGAATTACTGCGTTACTGCCGTCTGGCCGGCAAAACCCGCCGGCAAGCCCGGGGCCACGCCTGGCGGTAGCGGGCTACGGCCGGGCGGGGCAACGGGGGTGAGGGTTGGGCTGGCGGGGTCAGGTCGCCTGGCTGGCGGCCAGGCGCACCAGGTGGTCGAACAGCGCCTGCTGGCGGGTGTCGTCGGCGGCGGTGATCTCCGGGTGCCATTGCACCGCGGTGAGCTGCGGGTTGCCCTGCAGCTCCACTGCCTCGATCACCCCGTCCGGCGCCCACGCCACCGGCTGCAGGCCTTCGCCCAGCTGGTCTATCGCCTGGTGATGCCAGGACGCCGACTCGCTGTGCTCGCCCAGCAGGCCGGCCAGGCAGCTGCCGGGCTGTACCCGCACCGGGTGCGGCACCGGCTCGCGCGGCGGGGCGCGGTGCAGGGTGTCCTCGCCCACCACGTCCGGCAGGTGCAGGTGCAGGGTGCCGCCCAGCACGGTGTTCACCAGCTGCAGGCCGCGGCAGATCGCCAGCGTCGGCAGCTTGCTGGCCAGCACCGCGCGGGTCAGTGCCAGCTCGGTGTCGTCGCGCGCCGGGTTGAGGTTGTAGATGGTGGGGTGCTCGCCGCCGTCGTAGCGCGCCGGCTCGATGTCGCCGCCGCCGATCAGCACCACGCCGTCCAGCCGCGACAGCCAGGCATCCACCATGTCGGCGCCGACATGCGGCAGCAGCACCGGCGCACCGCCGGCGCGTACCACCGCCTGCACATACAGCTCCGGGGTGTGCGGGCCGTGGCCGGGGCCGGGCGGGTAGGTGGTCAGGCCAATTACCGGTTTAGCCATGGACTTTGCCCTCGCAGGCGGCCAGGTAGATGGCCGCATAATCATCGGCGGACAGCGGCAGCGGGTTGCCGCCGTCACTCGGGTCTTGCTTGGCGTCGCGGCCGATCATCGCCGCGTGTTCACTGCCGATGCCGATCTCGCTCAGGCTGTGGGCGATGCCCAGCGTGGCGCGCAGCTGCAGGATCCAGTTCAGGAAGCCGTCGAAGCTGGCATCGGCCAGGCCGATGTAGCGCGCGGCGGCCTCGATGCGCTCTTCGATGGCCGGGCGGTTCTTCACCAGCACATAGGGCAGCAGGATGGCGTTGGCCAGGCCGTGATGGGTGTCGAAGTGCGCGCCGATCGGGTGTGCCAGCGCATGCACGCCGCCCAGGCCTTTCTGGAACGCGGTGGCACCCATGATCGATGCGGCCAGCATGTGCGAGCGCGCTTCCACGTTGTTGCCGTTGTCGCAGGCGGCTGGGAGCCAGTCGTGCACCAGGCGCATGCCTTCCAGCGCCACGCCCTGGGCGATGGGGTGGTAGAACGGCGAACAGTAGGCTTCCAGGTTGTGCACGAAGGCATCGATGCCGGTGGCGGCGGTGAGGTGGCGCGGCAGGCCGCAGGTGAGTTCCGGGTCGGCCAGTACCAGCTTGGGCAGCATCGACGGGTGGAAGATGATGACCTTGCGGTGGCCGTTTTCGTCGATGATCAGCGAGGCGCGGCCAACTTCGGAGCCGGTGCCGGCGGTGGTGGGCACCGCGATGGTGGGTGCCACGCCGGCCACGTTGACGCGGGTCCAGTTGTCGCCCACGTCTTCGAAGTCCCACAGCGGGCGATCCTGCCCCACCATCAGCGCGATGGCCTTGCCCACGTCCAGCGCGCTGCCGCCGCCGACGGCGATCACGCCGTCATGGCCGCCGGCCTGGTAGGCGGCCACGCCGGCATCCACATCGCGGCCCACCGGGTTGGGGCGCAGGTCGCTGAACACGTTGGCCGCCAGGCCGGCGCTGTGCAGGTAGTCCAGCAGCCGGGCGATCAGCGGCAGCTTGGCCAGGCCAGAATCGGTGACCAGCAGCGGGCGCTTGATGCCCAGCTCGGCGCACATGGCCGGCAGTTCGCTGGCGCGGCCGGCGCCGAAGCGGATGGCGGTAGGGTAGTTCCAGTTGCCTTTCAGTTGCATGATGCGTGTCCTTGTGCGCGAGCTGCGGCCAACGTTGGCCGCAGCGGAAACGATGATCAGTCTTTGAAGTGGAAGGATTTGACGCGGGTGAGCTGGCTGTAGCCCAGCACCGACAGCGACACGCCGCGGCCGGTGTCCTTCACCCCGGTCCAGGCCAGGGTCGGGTCCAGGTAGTCGCAGCGGTTCATGAACACGGTGCCGGTCTCCAGCCGCTCGCCCAGGCGCAGCGCGGCGTCGCGGTCGGCGGTCCAGAGCGAGGCGGTGAGGCCGTAGCGGCTGTCGTTCATCAGCCGCAGCGCTTCCTCGTCGCCGCTTACCGGCATGATGCCGATCACCGGGCCGAAGCTTTCCTCGCTCATCAGCCGCATGCCGTGGTTCACGTTCACCAGCACCTGTGGTGCCAGATAGGCAGTACCCGGCGCATCGGCGGCGAAGTGGCCGGGCGGAATCAGCGCGGTGGCGCCCTGGGCGATGGCCTCGGCCGTCTGCTGGCGCACGAAGGCGGCGGCGCTGGCGCGCACCATCGGGCCGAGGTTGGTGTTGGCATCCAGCGGGTTGCCGAAGCGGTAGCCCTTGGTGAGTTCGACGAAGCCGGCGACGAAATCATCGTAGTGGCGCTGGTGTACGTAGATGCGCTCGATGCCGCAGCAGGATTGCCCGGAGTTGAAGAAGGCGCCATCCACCAGGTTTTCGATGGCGGAGGCCAGGTTGGCGTCCTCGCGCACATAGGCCGGATCCTTGCCGCCCAGCTCCAGCCCCAGGCCGATGAAGCGCTCGGCGGCGGCGCGCTGCACGGTGCGGCCAGCTTCCACCGAGCCGGTGAAGGCGACGAAGTCGATGCCGTCGCTGGCCACCAGCTGCAGGGTGGCGGCATGGTCCAGATGCAGGATCTGGAACACGCCGGCCGGCAGCCCGGCGGCCTTGAACGCCTCGTCGAACAGCTCGGCCACCAGCGGGGTCTGGCTGGAGTGCTTGAGGATCACGGTGTTGCCGGCCACCAGCGCCGGCACGATGGTGTTGATGGCGGTGAGGAAGGGGTAGTTCCACGGCGCCAGTACCAGCACGGTGCCCAGCGGCTCGCGGCGCAGGAAGCGCTCGAAGCCGGCCTTGGGTGTGGGCTGCACGTCGGCCAGGCCCTGTTCGGCCAGCTCGATCATGGTGCGGGCGCGCTCTTCCAGGCCGCGCACCTCGCCCGGCGACTGGCTGATGGGGCGGCCGATCTGGCGGGTGATGGCCTCGGCGATGCGCTCCTTGCGCGCCACCAGTTCGTCCACCGCGCGGCCAACCATCTGCTTGCGCTCGGTGAGGCTGACCTGGCGCCAGCTGCGGCCGGCAAGGTTGGCCGCATCCAGCGTGGCGCGCACGCTGGCGGCGTCGTGGTAGGGGCGTTGCAGCAGCTCGCTGCCGTCCACCGGAGAGATAACGGAAAAATGCTGGCTCATATCAGATGATCTCGAAGTAGCGGTTCAATTCCCAATCGGTGACGTGGCGCTGGAACTCGCGTTCCTCCCACTCGCGGGTGGCGGCGAAGTGGTCGACGAAATCGTCGCCCAGCCAGTCGCGCGCCACGGCGGACTGCTTCAGCGTCTGTGCGGCCTCCCACAGCGAGCGCGGCAGGCGGCGTTCCGGCGCCACATCCAGCAGGTAGCCGTTGCCGGTGATCGCCTCGTCCGGCTCGATCTCGTGCTCGATGCCGTGCAGGCCGGCGGCCAGCGCGCTGGCCAGCGCCAGGTAGGGGTTGCAGTCGGCGCCGGGCAGCCGGTATTCCACGCGCTGCGATTTGTTGCTGCCGGGAATGGCGCGCAGCGACACGGTGCGGTTGTCGATGCCCCACAGCGCGGTGGTGGGCGCCCAGTAGCCGGGCACCAGGCGACGGAAGCTGTTGATGGTGGGCGCCGCCAGACAGGCGATCTGCGGCATCAGCTGCTGCAGGCCGCCGATGAAGTGGCGCATGGTGCGGCTGATGTTGCCCGGCTGCGCCGGGTCGTAGAAGGCATTGTTGCCGGCGGCGTTCTTCAGCGAGATATGGATGTGGCCGCCCTGGCCGGAATATTCCTGGTGCCACTTGGCCATGAAGCTGGCGGTGCGGCCCTGCTTCTGCGCCAGTACCTTGGCGAAGGTCTTGAACAGCGCGGCGTTGTCGGCGGCGCGCAGCGCTTTTTCCACCCCCAGCGCGGCTTCCAGCTGGCCGGGGCCGGTTTCCTCGTGGAAGCCTTCCAGCGGCATGTCCATCGCCTCGCACAGCTGGATCAGGCCGTGATAGAACTCGGTGTTCACCGAGTTGCGCAGCACCGAGTAGCCGAAGGCGCCGCGGCCCAGCGGCTTGATGTCCTGGTAGCTGCGGCCGAGCAGCGCCTCGTTGCTCTCGTCGGCCACCAGGAACTCGTATTCGATGCCGGCCATCGCCTCGAAGCCAAGGTTGGCCGCACGTTCCAGCACCCGGCGCAGCAGCGCGCGCGGGCACAGCCCTTCCAGCCGGCCGGTTACCTCGCCCTGCAGCAGGATCATATTGCCTTCCAGCGGCAGCTCGCGGCAGCTTTCCGGAATCACCCGCACCTGGGCGTCGGCGTAGCCGCGCTGCCAGCCGGTGAGCTTGGTGTTGTCGTACAACTTGTCGCCCACGTCCCAGCCGAACACCACATCGCAAAAACCGAAGCCGCCGTCCAGCGCGGACAGGAACTTCTCACGCGACATATACTTGCCGGCCATGACGCCGTCCAGGTCATACAAGCCGACCTTGATCTGCTTGAGGTCACGCTGCTGGATCAGCGTGCGCAGATCGTCTGCGGTCCTTACCTTATGCGGTTCCATGATTTCCTCTCTCTTTTCTCTTTGCAGTCATCCGGGGCGGTTTTGTTGCCCTCTGTGCATAGTAGTAGACGTTAGAAAAATTTATTGCAAGGTGTTAAATGTAATAAAAATTACGTTGCCCTCTCGCGGTGCATCCGCCAAACTGTCGACAAGTACCGCCAATGCTGGAAACAAGGACGTCATATGGGACCCAACCGCTCTGTTGCAGAATTGCTGCGCACCGAAATGGACAAGCTCACCCCCACCGAACGCAAGATCGCGCGCGTGTTGCTGGCCAATTACCCGGTCGCCGGGCTGGAGACCATCGCCCAGCTGGCGGCGCGGGTGGAGGTGAGCGGCCCCACCGTGTTGCGGCTGGTGGGCAAGCTGGGTTTCGACAGCTACACCGCGTTCCAGGCCACCCTGCGCGGCGAGCTGGAGGCGCGGTTGCAGTCGCCCTTGGTGCGGCGCGAGGCCACGCCGGAGGAGGGCAGCACCGATTTTCTCGCCAGCTTCGTGCGGCGGCAGAGCGAGCTGATGCAGCAGACGGCGGCCAACGTCAGTAGTGCGGAGTTCGACGGCGCGGTGGCCTTGCTGGCCGACCCCAAGCGCCGGATCTGGCTGCTGGGCGGCCGCCTTACCGAGCCGCTGGCGGCCTATCTGGCGCATCACCTGAAAGTGGTGCGCTCGCAGGTGACGCAGCTGCGCGCGCTGCCGGCCAGCTGGGCCGATCACCTGGTGGACATGGACAAGCACGACGTGCTGGTGGTGTTCGACATCCGCCGCTACTGGCAGGACGCCCAGCGCATGGCGGAGATGGCGGCGCAGCGCAAGGTGCAGGTGGTGCTGTTCACCGACCAGTGGCTGTCGCCGGTGTCGCGCTGCGCCAAATACACGCTGGCGGCGCATACCGCCGGCCCGGCCGGCTGGGACGCCAACACCCCGCTGCTGATGTTGATCGACGCGCTGATCGCGGCGGTGAACACCCGCCACTGGGGCGACATCCACGACCGGCTGCAGGAGCTGGAGCAGATGCGCGCGGCGCTGGGCGAGGGCGGCTGAGCGGCCCGCGCCGCCGCCGCCTGCGTACGCAGCGCCAATGCAAAAAACCGGCCGTGATGGCCGGTTTTTTGCTGGCTGCGCTTGCCGCGGCGTGGCGCCGGGCTGTGCTGGCTGCCGCCGCGTCAGCCCGGCCGCTCAGGCCGGTAGGTGGTGGCTCACGGCTGGCGCAGCGTGGCCAGCACCGCGGCCTGCAGCGCATCCGGGTGCGCGGTGACGCGCAGCACATGCTGCATCGCCGGGTGCGGCGGGCGGTGCACGGCCACGCCCTGCGCCAGCAGCGCCTGCTGCCGCGCCAGCGCGCTGGCGGCATCCGGGTAGACGATGGCGACGAAGTTGGTATGCGATGGCAGCAGCTGCAGGCCGCTAGCCTGTAGCGCTGCGGCCAACTTGTCGCGCAGCTGCAGGGTGTCGGCAATCAGCCGCGCGCTGCATTCTGGCTGCTCCAGCGCCGCCACCGCGGCGGCCTGCGCCACGCTGGAAACGACGAACTGGGTGCGGATCTGGTCGGCCTTGGCGATCCACTCCTCCGGTGCGATGGCATAGCCGACGCGCAGCCCGGCCAGGCCGTGCGCCTTGGATAGCGTGCGCAGGCGGGCGGTGCCTGGCAGCACGCCCTGGCGCTCGCTGTCGGCGCAGAAATCGATATAGGCCTCGTCCAGCAGCAGCAGGCAGTCGGCCGGCAGCTGGCTTTGCAGGGTGCGCACGGCGTCGGTGTGCTGGAAGGTGCCGGTAGGGTTGTCCGGGTTGGCCAGGTACAACAGTGCGGCATCGTGCTCGCGCGCGGCGCGCGCCAGCGCCGGCAGGTCGTTGTGCAGCACACCCTCGGTTTCGGCATACGGCACCTCGACGATGCGCGCGCCGACGCCTTCGGCGAAGTAGCGGAAGGTGGGGTAGGTGCCGGCGGTGCACACCACCACCTCGCCGGGGCTGACGCGGGCGCGCAGGAACAGCGCGATCAGGCTGTCGGCGCCGGCATCCACCACCACGTTGGCCGCAGCCACGCCGTTGAGGGCGGCGGCGCGCTGGCGCACCGCACCGGCGTACGGGTCCGGGTACAGCCGCGCCAGCTCGTACAGCGCCTCGCCCCACTGCTGGCTGACGGTGTGCTCTGCGATGGCCATGCTTTCGTTGGAGCCGATGCGGCTGACGATGCGGCGGCCGATCAGTGCCTCCAGCCGCGGCAGGCCGGGAAACGGGTTGCTGATGGTGACATCCTGCAGGTGGCGGGCGAAGCGGGTCATGGGCTAGTCCGTGGGCTGGGGCGGCGGGCCGCCGGGTTGGGCATTGTGCAGGCGGAAAACTTTACGGGATGCCGGCGGCGCAGGTTATGACGATTGTTCATAAGCAAAGAAGCGCTGCAGCTGCGCGGCCAGGGCTTCCGGCTGCTCCCACTGCAGCATGTGGCCGGCGTCGGCGATGGTGACTTCCTGCAGCCGGGCAAAGCAGGCGCGGCGCTCGTCCAGCGTGGTGGCGATGCCGCGCGCCAGTGGCGTTTCCATGGCCGCGGCCGCCACCACCCACAGCACCGGCGCGCTGATGCGCCGCCAGCAGGCCATGGCTTCTTCCAGCCGGTACAGCACCGGGTTCACCATCTTGTGGCGCGGGTCGGCGCGGTAGTGCAGCGCGCCGTCCTGCTGGCGGCTGAGCGCGGCGGCCATGTAGCGGGCGCGCGGCAGCGTGAGCCAGGCATTGCGCCCCTGCAGCTTTTGCGCCAGTTCCTCCAGCCCCTGCAGCGGCGCGAACGCCGGCGGCTGGCGTTTTTCCTTCAGCCAGTTGCCGTAGCGCCCCGGCGCCTCCACCGGCCGCGACGGCGCCAGGCCGAAGCCTTCCAGCAGCGCCAGCTTGGCCACCCGTTCCGGGCGGATGCCGGCATACAGCCCGGCCACCATCGAACCCATGCTGTGACCGGCAAGGTTGGCCGCAGCGTGCGGGCTGTAGTGCTGCAGCAGCGCGTCCAGGTCGGCCAGGTAGTCCGGCGAGTAGTAGCTGCCGCTGTTCCAGGCGCTGTCGCCAAAGCCGCGCCAGTCTGGCGCGATGACCTGCCAGCCGTCGTCCAGCGCATCGACGGTGAACTGGAAGCTGGCGGCGCAATCCATCCAGCCGTGCAGCAGGAACAGCAGCGGCGCGTCCGGCGCACCCCAGCGCAGCACGTGGTAATCGTGGCCGTTCAGGCTAAGCCGCTCGCTACGCGGCAGGCGGCGGGGGAGGTAGGTGTCGGTCATCGGGGGCGGTTTGGGCGGCAAGGGAATGGCCGCAGTGTACGCAAGGGCGGGGGAGGCGCACAGCCGGCTGGGCAGAACAGCGTTTTCAGCATGGCGCCGGCCCAAAAAAACACCCCGCCGGGGCGGGGTGTCGAGTCTTGGCCGGCAGCGGCTTACAGCGGGTTGGTGTCCACGTGCTTGAGCAGCGTGCTCATGTCGATACCGGTACTGCCTTGCAGAATCACCATGTCCTGCATCTGGTACTGGCTGCCGGCACCATCGCGGTCGATGCTGATTACGGTACTGCCGTTCTCCTCGCGCAGGCTCAGGAACTGGTTGGCCGCATCCGGCTGGTAGCCGCTGAGCAGATCGCCGACGTGCAGCGTGTCGCCACCGTCACTGCTGTCGAAATCGGTGATGGTATCCAGCGCGTTGCCGTCGCTGCGCAGCAGCACGAAGCTGTCGCTGCCGGCGCCACCGCTCAGCGTGTTGTGGCCGGCGCCGCCCAGCAGGATGTCGTTGCCGTCACCGCCGCTCAGCGTGTCATTGCCGGCGGTGCCGATCACCGTGCCGCTGTCGACCTGGCTGGTGTTGACCACGGTATGCCCGGCGGCATCGCTGCCGAGCTGGAAGTCGCCGGCCTGGTAGTGGCCGATCAGCGTCAGGCTGCTGCTGTCGCTGCCATTGCTGATCAGCAGCCGGCCGCTGATGCCGTCATCGTTGCCGATGTAGTCCAGCTGCAGTCCGCTCTGGTAGGCCAGCCCCGCCAGCTCCAGCTGCGCGCCGCTTTCCAGGCCGATGATGCGGCCGCTGAAGTTGGCCGCATCGTCCAGCTGCAGCAGGCCGTGGCTGCCATCGGCAAAGCTCACATCGCTGTCGGCTGCGGCGGCAAAATCGATGCTGCCGGCCCCGGAGATCAGCGCGCTGCCCTGGCCGCTAACCGCCTGCTGCAATTGCAGCGAGCTGTCGTTGGCCCACAGGTTGCCGCTGTTTTCCAGGCTGCTGGTCACCACCATGCCGCCGTCGCCACTGGCCTGCAGCTGGCCGCTGTTGACGATGCTGTTGCTGCCGGTATCCAGCAGCAGCGCATTGCTGCCATCGGCGATGATGCTGGCGTGGTTCACCAGCGTCATCTGCCCGCCGCCCAGCTGGCCGGCACCGCTGATGGTGTTGTCCACGTTGATCAGCGTGGCGTTGGCGGCCCCGCCGAACACGATATTGTTTGCATCGTCCGACAGCACCAGCTGCCCGCCGCCCTGCAGCGTCAGGCTTTCCACCAGCACCTCTAGCCGCGCGTCACCGCCGGCGGCCCCCAGCACGATGCTGCCGCTATTGTCCATTACCCCGCCCAGCGGCAGGATGGCGCCGTCGGCAATGGTCATCACCCCGGCGTTGTGGATTTCCGGCACCTGGTTGAACAGGAAGTTGGCCGCACTCAGGCTGGCCGCATCCACCCCGCGAATGGTGATGTTCTGGCCACTGCCGATGCTGATCAGCGCATTGCCGTTGCCATCGTCGCCGATCTGCAGGTCGGCCAGGCTGCCCACGCCGGCAAAGCCGATCAGGTCGATCCTGTCGTTGGCCGCATCGAAGTTGTAGATCACGTTATTGCCCATCGGCTGGGCGAACACGAAGGTATCGGCCGCCGACGAGCCGGTGAGATTGTCATCGCTGGACAGCGCGAAGATCGGCGAGCCGGGGGCGTAGGCTTCCACGTTGTCGGCTACGTACATGCTGCCGGTGGTGCCATCGGCGTTGGTCCAGCTCATGTTTACGTTCAGCACCAGGGCGCCGGCGTAGTCGGAGGGCGTGGTGACGGTGAGGGCGGACGGATCACTGATCACCACCGTCCAGCTGCCGTTGCTGTTGCGAGTGCCTTCGCTTAGGACCCAGTCAGCAGGGAGGTTGCTGATGGTTAGCGTGACTGGGCCAGAGTGTTCGCTTGGTGTAGGCAAGGCGAGGTTGATCGGCTCGCCGGCAATGCCGGCGGGCAAAGCTTTGGCGGCACCGGCGCCAGGATTGCCTGCCAAATCGGCATATGAACCCGCAGCGACAGAGACACTTACAGAACCATTATTTGGGCCACGTGTAGCGGTGGCTTCATAAACAAGTGGATCTGCCGTTGCGACCAGGTTTGAAATAGTGGCTCTGTTGGTACTGCTGCTAACGATATCAGCCAATGTGAATCCGGTTACGGGCTCAGAGAATGTGAACGTAATCGTGACTGTACTGCCCTGGTTGTTTGGCAGGTTGGCTGGGTTTTGCGTGATGATCAGGGTGGGTGCGACTTCATCCACGTTGGTAATAGTTACGGCAATTGCCTGCTCATCAAATAATGTTCCATCCGAAGCCCTGACAATCACATCGTAAATGTTGTTCCCGCCGACGTCGTTGGGGGCCTCGAAGTTGGGGGCACTGACGAACGAAAGGGCACCGTTGCTGGCGTTGATGCTGAACTTGGTGGCATCGGCACCACCGAATATGGAGTAGGTCAGGATGGTGCCGGAATCTGGGTCGGTGGCGGCGACCGTGGTCACCGCCGTGCCGTTTTCCGCAATGTTCACCGTGGCATTGGCACCGCCACCATTGGAGGTGATGACGGGCGCCTCGTTCACATTGGCCACACCTATGACGAAGCTGGCACTGTTGCTCGAGCCGTCGGCACTGGTGGCGAGCACGGTGATGCTGTGACTGCTGGCGGTTTCGTAGTCGAGCGCGCCGGCCACCGTCACCACGCCGGTAGTGCTGTTGATGGCAAAGCGGCCGCCGGCGTTGTCGCTCAGCGAATAGGTAATGGCTTGGCCACCGGCATCGGCATCGCTGGCGAAGGCGGCCAAACCGACCGTGGCGCCGATGGCGGCATTCTCCAGCACCAGGTTGGCCGCAGCATTGCTGTCGCTGGGGCCGACG
>NZ_JBHRXN010000036.1:110661-110938 GCF_042648525.1 Vogesella facilis | reverse complement strand
GCCGGCGTTGTCGCTCAGCGAATAGGTAATGGCTTGGCCACCGGCATCGGCATCGCTGGCGAAGGCGGTCAGGCCGACCGTGGCGCCGATGGCGGCGTTTTCCAGCACCAGGTTGGCCGCAGCATTGCTGTCGCTGGGGCCGACTACCGGGTTGTCGTTCACGTTGCCGACGTCGATGGTGAAGCTCTGGCTGTTGCTGGAGCCGTCGGCGCTGGTGGCCAGCACGGTGATGCTGTGGCTGCTGGCGGTTTCGTAGTCGAGTGCACCGGCCACCGTA
>NZ_JBHRXN010000036.1:109497-110651 GCF_042648525.1 Vogesella facilis | reverse complement strand
TGAAGCTCTGGCTGTTGCTGGAGCCGTCGGCGCTGGTGGCCAGCACGGTGATGCTGTGGCTGCTGGCGGTTTCGTAGTCGAGCGCGCCGGCCACCGTTACCACGCCGGTAGTGCTGTTGATGGCGAAACGGCCGCCGGCGTTGTCGCTCAGCGAATAGGTAATGGCTTGGCCACCGGCATCGGCATCGCTGGCGAAGGCGGTCAGGCCGACCGTGCTGCCGATGGCAGCATTCTCCAGCACCAGGTTGGCCGCAGCATTGCTGTCGCTAGGGCCAACTACCGGGTTGTCGTTCACATTGCCGACGTCGATGGTGAAGCTCTGGCTGTTGCTGGAGCCGTCGGCGCTGGTGGCCAGCACGGTGATGCTGTGACTGCTGGCGGTTTCGTAGTCGAGCGCGCCGGCGACGGTGACCACGCCGGTAGTGCTGTTGATGGCAAAGCGCCCGCCGGCGTTGTCGCTCAGCGAGTAGCTTATTGCCTGGCCGCCGGCATCGGCATCGCTGGCGAAGGCGGTGAGGCCGACCGTGGCGCCGATGGCGGCATTCTCCAGCACCAGGTTGGCCGCAGCATTGCTGTCGCTGGGGCCGACTACCGGGTTGTCGTTCACGTTGCCGACGCTGATGGTGAAGCTCTGGCTGTTGCTGGAGCCGTCGGCGCTGGTGGCCAGCACGGTGATGTCGTAGTGGTCGGCGGTCTCGCGGTCGAGGGCGCCGGCGACGGTGACCAGGCCGGTGCTGGCGTCGATGGCGAAACGGCCGCCGGCGCTGTCGCTCAGGCTGTAGCTGACGGCGTTGGTCGTCGCATCGTTGTCCTGGGCGAAGGCGGTGACGCCGACCGCGGTGCCGACGCTGCTGTTCTCATCCACCGCATTGGTGGCCGCATCGCTGTCGGCCGGGGTGCTGACGGTGAACTCGTTGACGTCGTTGAGGGCGATGGTGAAGGTTTTATCGGCAGTGGAGCCGTCGGCGCTGGTGGTGCGCACGGTGATGTCGTAGTGGTCGGCGGTCTCGCGGTCGAGCGCGCCGGCGACGGTGACCACGCCGCTGCTGGCATCGATGGCGAAGCGGCCGCCGGCGTTGTCGCTCAGGCTGTAGCTGACGCTGTTGGTGGTGGCATCGCCATCGCTGGCGAAGGCGGTGACGCCAACCACGGTA
>NZ_JBHRXN010000036.1:0-109487 GCF_042648525.1 Vogesella facilis | reverse complement strand
TGAAGGTTTTGTCGGCAGTGGAGCCGTCGGCGCTGGTGGCGCGCACGGTGATGTCGTAGTGATCGGCGGCCTCGCGGTCGAGCGCGCCGGCGACGGTGACCAGGCCGGTGCTGGCATCGATGGCGAAGCGGCCGCCGGCGTTGTCGCTCAGCGTGTAGGCAATTGCCTGCCCGCCGGCATCGGCATCGCTGGCGAAGGCGGTGAGGCCGACTGTGGTACCGACGCTGCTGTTCTCATCTACCGCATTGTTGGCCGCATCGCTGTCGCTGGGGCCGACCACCGGGTTGTCGTTGACGTTGCCGATATTGATGGTGAAGCTCTGGCTGCTGCTGCCTCCCACGCCGTCGGCAGCCAGTACGGTGATGCTGTGGCTGGTGGCGGTTTCGTAGTCCAGAAGTGCGCCATTGGCCACGCTGACCACTCCGGTGACGGGGTCGATCTGGAAGCGGCCGCCGGCATCATCGCTAAGGGTGTAGGTGACGACGCTTCCGTGATCCACGTCTGTGGCGTGAGCGGTAATGCCGACCAGTGTGCCGTTAGCTGCGCCTTCGGCCACGATATTGGTGGCGGCATCGCTGTCTGTGGCAACGGTGGGGGCGTCGTTGGTGCCGGTGATGGTGATGGTGACCAGCTGGTCGACATAGCCGCCGTGATTGTCGCTGACACGCACGGTGAAACTGTCGGCAAGGGTTTCGCCTGCCGCCAGGGCATCGACCGCACCGCTGTCGTGAACGGTGTAGTGCCAGCTGCCATCGGTATCCACGCTGGCAGTGCCGTAGGCTGCCGGGGTGCCATGCAGGGCAAAGCTGTGGCTGTCGCTGCTATCGACATCGCTGTAGGCAATGACGCCGCTGGTGCTCATGCTGCTACTGTCGTCACCTTCCGACACCGTGCCGCTGGCGGTGGTGTGGGTCGCATCGATCTGCGGCGCGTCATTGGTGCCGACGATGGTGACGGTGACATTCTGCGTGAGCACTGCGCCATGCCCGTCGTTGATGGTGACCACATAGGTTTCGGTAACGGTCTGGCCTTCAGCGAGGTACTGGGCGGCGGCATTGTTCAGTGCGTAAGTCCAGTTCACGCTGCCGTCGGTGGTGCCGCTGCCTTCGGTCAGCGGGGCCAGTGTAAAAGTGCCCAGCGCGGTGCTGTTGCCGGCGGCGGGGGCAAACGAGGCACTGTGGAGGTCGTGCGCGTCCGCGTCATGGAAAGCGATGCTGCCCGAGGTGGTCAATTTGTCGCTGGGGCTGGGCGTCTGCTGGGCATCTTCGGTGACCGTGCCGCTGCTGATGCTGGCCGTGCTGAGGGTGATGACATCGTTGGCACCGGAGAATGCCACCTGTGCCGTTGCCCAGCTGAGCGTGCCGTTACCAAGGCGGATGGCATAGGTAAAGCTGTCCTTCAGCACTTCGCCCGCCGACAGTGCCTGCAGGCTGGCTTTGAACGTGTCGGATAGCATGGTTGCGTCGTAGCCCACCTTGCCGTCGGCGGTAATCCAGATCTTTGCGCCATTCGCGCTGTAGTCGGGGGTCGAGTCGATGACCCCCCCTTTGTCGTCCTGCACCAGCAGGTCCGCCGGGGCGTAGGTTTTGGTGCCGGTCGAGGTGCTGATGCCATCATCCAGCGACCACAGCGTTTTCGCATTGCCACCCAGGTCGTTGGCCATCACGTCCAGGTACATCACCGCCAGCAAGTCTTCCGTGATGGTGCTGCTTAGCCCGTTGATCAGCGCGCTGCTGAAGGTGTCGTCCGAGGCTTGGGGCGTATTCGAGAACGAGGTGGTGGTACCGCCGCTGCTTGTCGTGGCCATGTTGATCTCCCTGAATGGTGGTGCTCGCTTGCGTTTACCCAGCAAGCCAATCTGTAAACTTTTCGAATAGTAGTTTTCAGGAGAGTTAAATCTATTGTCCTTCGGTACACCCCGTTTTTTGCTGGTAAAAGAACGGCCGATGCGCTATTTGCGGCATTTTTCCGGCGGCAGAAATGCAAAAACCCCGCACCGGGGTGCGGGGTTTGTCGTGCGGCCAACCTTGCGGGTGTTAGCGATCCACGTGGTAGTTCGGCGCTTCCTTGGTGATCTGCACGTCGTGCACGTGGGATTCGCGCATGCCGGCGGAGGTGATCTCCACGAAGCCGGCTTTTTCGTGCATTTCGTCGATGGTCTTGCAGCCGAGGTAGCCCATGGAGGAGCGCAGGCCGCCCACCAGCTGGTGGATTACCTGGGCGATCGGGCCCTTGTACGGTACGCGGCCTTCGATGCCTTCCGGCACGAACTTGTCGGCGTTGCTGGTGGTGTCCTGGAAGTAGCGGTCGGCGGAGCCCTGGCTCATTGCGCCCAGGCTGCCCATGCCACGGTAGGACTTGTAGGAACGGCCCTGGTACAGCTCGACTTCACCCGGGGCTTCCTCGGTACCGGCGAACATGCCGCCCAGCATCACGGCGTTGCCGCCGGCGGCCAGCGCCTTGGAGATGTCGCCGGAGAAGCGGATGCCACCGTCGGCGATCATCGGTACGCCGGTGCCTTTCAGCGCCTCGGACACGTTGTGGATGGCGGTCAGCTGCGGTACGCCGACACCGGCCACGATACGGGTGGTGCAGATGGAGCCGGGGCCGATGCCGACTTTCACGCCGTCGGCGCCGGCAGCCACCAGCGCGCGGGCGGCGTCGGCGGTGGCGATGTTGCCGCCGATCACGTCAACCTGCGGGAAGTTGGTTTTTACCCACTTCACGCGATCCAGCACGCCCTGGCTGTGGCCGTGGGCGGTGTCGACCACGATCACGTCCACGCCGGCAGCCACCAGCGCGGCTACGCGCTCGTCGGTGTCGCCACCGGTGCCGACCGCTGCGCCTACGCGCAGGCGGCCCTGGCTGTCCTTGTTGGCGTTCGGGTGTTCGCTGGTCTTGATGATGTCTTTAACGGTGATCAGGCCCTTCAGTTCGAAGGCATCGTTGATCACCAGCACGCGCTCCAGGCGGTGGGTGTGCATCAGGCCGCGGGCTTCTTCGATGCTGGCGCCTTCCTTGACCGTCACCAGACGCTCGCGCGGGGTCATGATGCTGGCTACCGGCTGATCCAGGCGGGTTTCGAAGCGCAGGTCACGGTTGGTGACGATGCCGACTACCTTGCCATCCTGCACCACCGGCAGGCCGGAAATCTTGTGTTGACGAGTGAGCAATACCAGATCGCGCACCAGCATGTCCGGTGCGATGGTGATCGGATCCTTCACCACGCCGCTTTCATGGCGCTTGACCTTGGAGACCTCCTGCGCCTGCTTGTCGGCAGACATGTTCTTGTGGATGATGCCGATGCCGCCTTCCTGCGCCATGGCAATGGCGAGGCGGGCTTCGGTCACGGTATCCATGGCAGCGGAGATCAGCGGCAGGTTCAGGCTGATATTGCGGGTCAGGCGGGTGGTGAGGGCAACGTCGCGCGGCAGTACAGCGGAATGGGCCGGGACGAGGAGAACGTCGTCGAAAGTATAGGCTTTCTCGATGATGCGCATCTTGGCGTTCCTTAAGCGGCAAAAACGCATTATACCGATACCCGCCGGGCTCTGCAAAACCCTGCTAGGCTTCGTCTGATAGGGCTGGCCATATACAATTCAGTCTATCGTGCAAACGCTACTGGGGATCGATGATGGGTAAGGGATACAGATGGTTGCTGCTGGCGGGCCTGTTGGCCGCAGGCGTGGCCGAGGCAGCCGATGTGTACCGCTGGGTGGATGCCAATGGCCGCACCGTTTTTTCCGATACGCCGCCGCCGGGCCGCCGCTCCAGCAAGCTGACGCTGCAGCCGGGAGGCATCGTGCCGGCACCGGAGGCCTCGGCACCGGACGGCAAGGCGCCGCTGGATGCCAAGGCGCTGGCGGCCAAGGCACAGGAACAGAACCGGCGCATGATGGCGGCCAACTGCAAGACCGCCAAGGAAAACCTGGCGCTGATGTCCAAGCCGCCGGTGCCGGGGCGCGCGCCGGATGCGGGCAAGGCCGAGGCCATTCGCCGGGCACAGGATGACGTGAAGACCTGGTGCCAGCAGTAATGACGCAAAAGTTTGACCCCAAGCCGGTACTGGCCAGCCTGCCTGGCCTGCCCGGCGTGTACCGTATGCTGGATGCCGCTGGCAACGTGCTGTATGTCGGCAAGGCCATCGACCTCAAGAAGCGCGTCAGCTCCTATTTCCAGAAAAGCGATCTCAGCCCGCGCATCCAGCTGATGGTGGCGCAGATCGCCGGCATTGAGACCACGGTGGTGCGCAGCGAGGCCGAAGCGCTGATCCTAGAAAACAACCTGATCAAGGCGCTGGCCCCCAAGTACAACATCCTGTTCCGCGACGACAAGTCCTATCCCTACCTGATGTTGTCCGGGCATGACTACCCGCAGCTGGCGTACTTCCGCGGCGAGCCGAAAAAGCCCAACCAGTTTTTCGGCCCTTATCCCAATGGCTACGCGGTGCGCGAGAGCATCCAGATCCTGCAGAAGGTGTTCCGCCTGCGCACCTGCGAGGACAGCGTGTTCGCCAATCGCTCCCGTCCCTGCCTGCTGTTCCAGATCAAGCGCTGTTCCGGGCCGTGCACCGGCGAGATCAGTCCCGAGCATTACCGCGAGGACGTGCGCCGGGCGGTGACTTTCCTGCAGGGCAAGCAGAGCGAACTGATCGACGAACTGAGCGACCGCATGTTGGCCGCATCGCAAAACCTGGAGTTTGAACAGGCTGCCGAGCTGCGCGACCAGATCCAGGCGTTGTCGCGGGTGCAGGAGAAGCAGTTCGTCTCCAGCAATGCCACCCAGCTGGATGCCGACGTGGTAGCCATCGCCAGCGACGGCGGCCTGGTGTGCGTCAACCTGGTGATGATCCGCGGCGGCCGCCACCTGGGTGACAAGAGCTTCTTCCCCAGCAATCCGGACGACACCCTTGCGGCCAACCTGGAGGCCTTCCTGGCGCAGCATTATCTGGGCGCGGCGCTGCCGGCGGTGATCATCCACAACGAGCTGGTGGCACCGGAATTGCAGCAGTTGCTCGTAGAGCAGGCGCAGAAACGGTTGGCCTTTGTCGGCAACCCGATCGGCGAGCGCCGCGTCTGGCTGGAGATGGCGGAGAAGAACGCGCGCATCGCCATCGGCCAGCGCCTGTTGAGCGCCGCCAGCCAGCACGCCAGGTTGGCCGCACTGGCCGAACTGATGGAGGTGGACGAGGTGGCGCGGCTGGAATGCTTCGACATCAGCCACACCATGGGCGAGGCCACGGTGGCGTCCTGCGTGGTGTATGACCGCGGCGGCATGCAGCCGTCGGAATACCGCCGCTTCAATATCGAAACCGCGGCGGCGGGCGACGATTATGCCGCCATGCGCGAGGCGCTGACCCGGCGCTACAGCAAGCTGGCCGCCGGCGAGGGCAAGTTGCCGGACGTGCTGCTGATCGACGGCGGCAAGGGGCAGGTGGGGGTGGCGCTGGAAGTGCTGGCGGAAGTTGGTGTGGATGTGCCCATCGTCGGCGTGGCCAAGGGCGAGGAGCGCAAACCGGGGCTGGAAACACTGATCGTGCCGCACTTGCAAAAAACGCTACAATTGCCGCGCGATCACGCCGCCCTGCACCTGATCCAGACCGTGCGCGACGAGGCCCACCGCTTCGCCATTACCGGACACCGCGCACGACGGGCCAAGGCCAGGACGCAATCCACGCTGGAGGACATCCCGGGCGTGGGGCCAACGCGGCGCCAGCGCCTGCTCACCCGTTTTGGCGGCTTGCGCGGCGTGATCGCCGCCAGTATCGATGATCTGGCGCAAGTAGACGGCATCAGCCATGCGCTGGCCGAAAAAATCCATAATGCCCTGCATTGAATAACAAGACCCAACCATGCCCTTCAACTTGCCGATTTTGCTTACCTGGCTGCGCGTGGCGCTGATTCCCGTCTGCGTAGCCGTGTTCTTCCTGCCCGATAGCGTGCTGATCCAGCACCATCGCAACAGCCTGGGCGCCTTCATCTTCGGCATGGCGGCCGCCACCGACTGGCTGGATGGCTACCTGGCACGCCGGCTGGGGCAAACCTCCGCCTTCGGCGCCTTCCTCGACCCGGTGGCGGACAAGCTGATCGTGGCGGCGGCGCTGATCCTGCTGGTGGAACTGGGGCGGCTGGAGGGCTGGATGGCGATGATCATCATTGGCCGCGAGATCACCATCTCGGCGCTGCGGGAATGGATGGCGGAAATGGGGCGCCGCAACAGCGTGGCGGTGGCCTATATCGGCAAGCTGAAAACCGCGGCGCAGATGGGGGCCATTCTGCTGCTGCTGTATGCCGGCCCGATTGTGCCGGGTATCGATACCATGACCGCCGGCAGCCGCTTGATGGTGGTGGCGGTGATTTTGACTTTGTGGTCAATGGTTTATTACTTGCAGATGGCGGCGCGGGAATTTTCGGGCAAAAAAATTGATGGTTGAGCGTTGACAATCTCGAATCCATCATTATAATTCGCCTTCTCTTAACGACGCAGTCAGCAGCAAGGGCAGCGAAGTGACAGAAAAAACGGTTTTGCGGGAATAGCTCAGTTGGTAGAGCGCAACCTTGCCAAGGTTGAGGTCGCGAGTTCGAGCCTCGTTTCCCGCTCCAAAAAACCAAGCAGTTTTAGCAGTGCGGGAATAGCTCAGTTGGTAGAGCGCAACCTTGCCAAGGTTGAGGTCGCGAGTTCGAGCCTCGTTTCCCGCTCCATAAAACTGCCGCAGTAGTTAGCGACGCGGGAATAGCTCAGTTGGTAGAGCGCAACCTTGCCAAGGTTGAGGTCGCGAGTTCGAGCCTCGTTTCCCGCTCCAAAAATTCAAGCAGTTTCGCAGTGCGGGAATAGCTCAGTTGGTAGAGCGCAACCTTGCCAAGGTTGAGGTCGCGAGTTCGAGCCTCGTTTCCCGCTCCATAAAACTGCCGCAGTAGTTAGCGACGCGGGAATAGCTCAGTTGGTAGAGCGCAACCTTGCCAAGGTTGAGGTCGCGAGTTCGAGCCTCGTTTCCCGCTCCATAGATTGTTCAAATTGTCTGAATGATATAAGCTTCGGGCAAGCAAGTTTACGGCGCGGTAGCAAAGCGGTTATGCACCGGATTGCAAATCCGTGTAGGTCGGTTCGACTCCGGCCCGCGCCTCCAACAAAACCCTTGTCAATCAAGGTGCTAGACGCCCAGCAGATGCTGGGCGTTTTGCTTTTCTAGCCTCGAATACCTCTCAAATCGGTTCGTGACCGCTCCAAATTAGCGGTCAGACCGCTCAAAATCGGATTGTTTTGCCTGTTAAGGTCTGCAAGCCGCGCGGCCAAATACATTGCCCGGTCTGTCGCCGTGGCCAGCCAGCAGGCCGGGCACGCGTTGCTAGTGGCGCGTGCGTCGCAAGCGGCCTGCCAAGTCTCTGCGCCAGGCCGTTGCAAGTGCGGCTGCCACGCGTGGTGGCGGCTCGGCAGCTCGGCACCCTGCGGCCAACCTTTACCGGCTGGCAGGCGGCGGCACTGCCGGCCGGAGGGGTATCTAGCGCGCGCAGATCGGGCCAATGCCGGCTGTGCGGCTACCGACGCTAGTGCGCATTTTTGCTTGTGTGAAATTCAAACGAGTGTTTAATTCTATTGCTTGCGTGCCCTCGGCACGCCCTATAAAGCACAACAACATCACACGAGGCGCACACACATGCTTAACGGAACACCTCGCCGGGTGGCCGTCGTCGGGGCCAACCGCATTCCCTTTGCCCGCTCCGGCACCGCCTACGCCCAGCTTTCCAACCAGACCATGCTCACCGACACCCTGAAGGGGCTGGTGGATAAGTACGGTCTACAGGGCAAAGTGCTGGGCGAGGTGGTGGGCGGCGCGGTGATGAAGCATGCCCGCGACTGGAACCTGGTGCGCGAATGCGTACTGTCCTCCGGTCTGCACTCGGCCACCCCTGCCTACGACGTGCAACAGGCCTGCGGCACCGGGCTGGAAGCCGCCATCCTGGTGGCCAACAAGATCGCGCTGGGGCAGATCGACGCCGGCATCGCCTGCGGCAGCGACACCACCTCGGACGCACCGGTGGCGGCGCATCGCGGCCTGCAGCGTGCGCTGATGGACCTGAACGCCGCGCGCAGCAGCGGCCAGCGGCTGAAGCACCTGCTGCGGGCGCTGAATCCCGCGCACCTGCTGCCGGAGCTGCCGGCCAATGCTGAGCCGCGCACCGGCAAGTCCATGGGCCAGCATGCCGAGCTCACCGCGCAGCGCTACGGCATCAGCCGCCAGGCGCAGGACGAGCTGGCGCTGGCCAGCCATCAAAGGTTGGCCGCAGCCTATCAGCGCGGCTTCTTCGATGATCTGGTGATGCCATATCACGACCTGCAGCGCGACAACAATCTGCGCGCTGACAGTTCGCTGGAGAAAATGGCCAAGCTGGCGCCGGCGTTCGATCGTCAGCACGGCACCATTACCGCGGCCAACGCTTCGCCGCTGACCGACGGCGCCTCCGCCGTGCTGCTGGCCAGCGAGGAGTGGGCCGCGGCCAACGGTCTGCCAGTGCTGGCCTGGCTGGTGGCCGGCGAGACCGCGGCGGTGGATTTCGTCGACGAGCGCGAGGGGCTGCTGATGGCGCCGGCCTATGCCATTCCGCGCCTGCTGCAAAAGCATGGCCTGACCCTGCAGGACTTCGACTTCTACGAAATCCACGAAGCCTTCGCCGCCGTGGTGCTGTGCACCTTGGCCGCATGGGAGTCGGACGAATTCTGCCGCCAGCGCCTGGGCCTGCCCGGTGCGCTGGGCAGCATCGACCGCAGCAAGCTCAACGTGGCCGGTAGCTCCATCGCCGCCGGTCACCCGTTTGCCGCTACCGGCGGCCGGGTGGTGGCCACGCTGGCCAAGCTGCTGGCGGAGAAGGGTAGCGGGCGCGGCCTGATCTCCATCTGCGCGGCCGGCGGGCAGGGGGTAACGGCGATTCTCGAGCGCTGATGGCGCGCCGGGTGGCGGTCTGGCGGGGTTTCGGCTAGAATCGCCCCCCTGTTCGCTGCCCCGGTGGTGAAATTGGTAGACACAAGGGACTTAAAATCCCTCGCCTTCGGGTGTGCCGGTTCGACCCCGGCCCGGGGCACCACAGTGACAGATCAAAGACTTAGGCGACTCTTGCGGTCGCCTTTTCTTTTTGGCTTGACGACGGGCGTGTCTTTTTTGTGTCATGATAGATGAAAATATCGTCAATCGTCGCGGCGTGGCATAGCAAATGTTCAGGGCTAAGGTGGGCATAACGCTGCACCATTGCAGCTGTTTCCCAGCCCCCCATCTCCTGAAGTGCCGCAAGTGGCATGCCACTTTGCACCAGCCAGCTTGCCCAAGTGTGGCGTAGATCGTGCCACCTGAAGTCAACCAGCTCTCGAAGGGCGGCAAAAGCAACTACACAGTGAGTCCACCGCGTAGCCGTGGTAGGCCGTAATCGCTGCTAAGCAGACGTTGGCTGAATAAGCTCAAATGGCCACAATGGGCTGGAAGCGGTCTGTGTGTCCTATGGACTCAGTCGTCCGCTTTGGCCGACCTGCTGCCGGACCAACGCGAGCAGTAGCAGATCGTCGGCCCCAAGGCTGAAGTAGTGGCGTGATGGAGACACAGCCTGCTGCACACGGGAATTCAGCCACGCCCGTTGTTGAGCTCAGTTTGGATGCGAATCTCCCCGCTTAACAGCTTGTGCATCGGGCAGCTGTTGGCCACCTTCAGTAGTTGCGCCTGCTGTTCCTCGTTCAAGTCACCCTGCAGGGCAATCCGGCGAACGATGTCGTTGCCGGTCTCCGGCTTACCATCCGGGTTGAGCTGCAGTTCGACCTGGACGCCTGTCAGTGGCAATTGCCGACGGGCGGCAACCATCTTCAGGGTAATCGCCGTGCAGGCGCCAAGGCTGGCCAGAATCAGGCGTTCTGGCGTTGGTGCCGTGTTGCCGCCACCCGCCTCCAGCGGTTCGTCAGCTGTCCAGCTGTGGCCGAGATCATCGGCAAACGAGACGATATAAGGCGTCTCTTGCAGTGTGGCTTTGACGGTTGCTGTCATTGGTAATTCTCTCCTCAGCTGGCAATGCGGCTCAGTTCGGCATGGGCAATCGCCAGCCCGGTCGCCTTGCTTTCTGCGCCCATGTTCAGGCCTTCTGCGTAAATAAACTCAACCTCGGTGATGCCGATAAAACCCAGGAAGTTGCGCACGAAATCGCTCTGGGTATCAAAGGCAGTACCGGCATAACGGCCACCACGCGTGGCAAAAACGTAGACCTTCTTGTTGGCGAGCAGCCCCTCGGGCCCGTTTGCCGTATAGCGGAAGGTGATACCGGCGCGAGCAACATGATCCATCCAGGCTTTCAGCATCGACGGCACGCCCAGGTTGTACATCGGCAGGCCGATGACCAGCACGTCCGCCGCCTGCAGTTCGGCGATCAGCGCATCAGAGTAGGCAACCTTGGCCTGCTGCTGACCAGTGCGCTCCTCCGGCTTGCTCAGGAAGGCCTGGAAGCCCGCGCCGTCCAGGTGTGGCACCGCTTCGACGGCGAAGTCGCGGATAGTTACTTCCGATCCGGGCCGGCTGGCTTGCCATGCCGCAACAAAGGCATCGGATAGCTGGCTGGATTGCCCCTGATCGGCAAAGAGGCTGGTCTTGAGCTGCAGCAGTTTTTGCATGGTGCGTATTTCCCAGGTAAGGGGGTGCCACGATGAGGTGGCACCCCCACAGCCTTACTTGCTGTTCTGTACGGTGGTGTAGCTGTTGATCAGGTTGCGGTAGTCGGGAATGTGGTTGGCAAACAGGGTGCCCAGGCCCTCGACATCATTGCGCCAGTCGCGATGCAGCTCGCAGGCGACGCCGAACCAGGTCATCAGCTGGGCGCCGGCGCTGGACATGCGATCCCAGGCCGAATGGCGGGTCACTTCATTGAAGGTGCCGGAGGCATCGGTTACCACGAACACTTCGTAGCCTTCCGCCAGTGCGGACAGTGCCGGGAAGGCAACGCAGACTTCGGTGACGATGCCGGCAATGATCAGCTGCTTCTTGCCAGTGGCCTTCACCGCCGCCACGAAGTCTTCATTGTCCCAGGCGTTGATCTGGCCCGGCCGGGCGATGTAGGGCGCATCCGGGAAGGTATCCTTCAGCTCACTCATCAGCGGGCCGTTCGGGCCGTTTTCAAAGCTGGTGGTCAGCACGGTTGGCAGCTTGAAGTACTTGGCCAGATCCGCCAGCGCCAGCACGTTGTTGCGGAACTTGTCCGGTTCGATGTCGCGCACCAGGGAGGACAGGCCGGCCTGGTGATCTACCAGCAACACGGCGGCGTTGTTCTTGTCGAGTTTGACGTAGGGCTTGCTCATGGGAATGCTCCTTTTCAGAGACGGGCCATGCTGGAAATCCGGCATGGCGGTACTTTTCACGGTTTGTGTTGCCTGGCCGCTGCGGGCGATCGGCAACTGGCACGCCGGGAAAATCCAGGTATAGACCTTGGCCCGTGCACTGCCGGCATCAGACGGGCCGATGCCGGGCCGGCGCGGGGAGGTTGCGGCTGAGCACAGGCTCAGCCATCTGCGGGGGCTGGCATGGGGTCAGCCGATGCGCCCGAAGCGGCCATGGTTGAAGTCGTCCACTGCCTGGCGGATTTCCGCCTCGCTGTTCATCACGAACGGGCCGTAGCCCACCACGGGCTCACCCAGTGGCTCGCCGTTGAGCAGCAGCAGCGTGCTGTCTTCGAGCACGTCAAACACCAGGCGACTGCCGGCGCGCTCCATTACCGCCAGTTCGGCACCGTGAACTTCGTGCTGATTCCCCAGGCGGATGGCGCCGTGCAGCACGAACAGGGCCGTGGTGTGCCCTTCCGGCAGCTCGAACGCCACTTGATGGCCGGCTTTCAGCCGCAGATCCCAGACATTCATCGGCGTGAAGGTGTGTGCCGCGCCGGCAGTGCCGTCGTAATTGCCGGCAATTACGCGCATCTGGCCGGCATCGTGCGGCAGCGCCACGGTGGGAATCTGCCCGGCGGTAATGCCCTGGTAGCCGGGTGCGGCCAACTTGTCCTTTGCCGGCAGGTTGACCCACAGCTGGATCATCTCGAAGGCGCCGCCCTGGCTGGCGAAATCGGGGCTGTGGTATTCCTCGTGGATCAGGCCGGATGCGGCGGTCATCCATTGCACATCGCCCGGGCCGATGCTGCCGCCGCCACCCGACGAGTCGCGGTGCGACACGCCGCCTTCGTAGACGATGGTCACCGTTTCGAAGCCGCGGTGTGGATGCTGGCCAACGCCGAGCTTGCGGCTGGTGGGCGGAAAGGTGGCCGGGCCGGCGTAGTCCATCAACAGGAACGGGGACATTTCCTCGGCGATATCGCGATAGGAAAAGATGCCCCGAACCGGGAAGCCATCCCCGACCCAATGACTGCCGCTGCCGCGTTTGATGAATGCCAGCTGTTTCATGACTGCTCTCCTTGAGTGGATGCAGTTACTGTAGAAGGCTGACTGATTGCGCACTAGATGGTTAAATACGAAAACATTTTCCAACTGGTTGCATAATGGATCTCAATCAAGCCGCAGTATTCGTCAAGGTGGTGCAGGCCGGCAGTTTCAGCGCCGCCGCCCGTCTGCTCGGCCTGCCAACCTCCACGGTGAGCAATCGGGTCGCCACCCTTGAGAAGCGTCTGGGGGTGACGCTGCTGCAACGCACGACGCGGCAGCTCAAGCTGACCGAGGCGGGCGAGCTGTACTACGAGCACGCGTCTACCGGTCTGGCACACATGCTGGATGCGGAATCAGTAGTGACCGAATCGATTGGCGAGCCAAGGGGCGTGCTGCGCGTCACCGCGCCTGCCGATCTTGGCGACCAGCTGCTGTCCAGCATCGCCCAGCAAGTGCGGCGCAACTACCCGAAGGTCAGCATCGACATGCTGCTGGTGGATCGCTACGTCGACCTGATTGCCGAAGGGGTGGATGTGGCCATTCGCACCGGGGCGCTCAAGGATTCCAGCCTGATCGCCAGGCATGCCGGCGTTGCACAGTGGGTGCCGTTTGCCAGCCCTGGCTATCTGGCAGCCGCACCGCTACCCGATATGCCGCAGGCACTGCGGCACCATCGCTGCCTGCAGTTCACCCCGCTGGGCAGGGACAGCTGGACACTGAGAGGCGAAACCGGCAGCGTGACGGTGCCGATGACAGGCCAGGTGCAGGTCAACGACATCCGGGTGATTCGCGCCCTGGCACTGGCAGGAGAAGGCGTTGCCCTGCTGCCGCTTTACCTGTGCAAGGAAGACTGCACGGCAGGCCGCCTGGTGCGGGTGTTACCCGAGTGGTACGCCAAGGCAGACCCAGTCCACCTCGTCTACCCCCGCCAACGCTTCATGGCGCCAAAACTGCGTGCCTTTATTGACCTGGCCATACAAGAGCTGGCTTTGTGGCTGGCATAAATCTGCTGCCAGTACGCCATGCAAACCATCAGCAGAGGGAAGGTCTTCTTGGATAGGATGTCAGTTTTTCTCTGCTCAGCAGGCTGAGCAAGATATTGGGAACCTGTCTGCTTTGGCCGATGATCTGCCGCTGCTCACCATGGGCAGGCAGTCGGTCGGCCTAAACCGCCACCGTGTCAGCGGCTAAGTGATGCCCGGTTTCGCCAATATTTGGACAAGCCCTCCGTCCGAAGCCGGTCAATGTGACGCTTTTGACAGGACTGCGGCCTGGACTTGTCCTGGTTGGTTGTAGTTTGCTACAGCGGACTTGGTGGTTGCTGCAGGAGTAGGGGCCTGTGGCACTCCCATCGAATAACTGGTTAGGCATGGTGGTGGCGCCAGGAGGCCTCTCTGCATTCTCTTCATCCCCCGGTGTTACTGCTCTGTTGCGGGAGGCCACATGTATGGCGGTTTATTGGGGTGCATTTTTTGCTGTGGTTGACCCGGGGAGTGCTGCGAGTCAGGTAGCTGCTGACGCGGCTCGGCACGCGATCTGCCTTGATGGTCACCCTGCTGCGGCTGCTGTCGTTGCTGCCACTGCGGCTCCGGCTGCTGCTGGCGCTGTGACGGTGGTGGTGCTTGCCGCTGTTGTTGCTGCCACTGCGGCTCCTGCTGTTGCTGCCGTGGTGCCGGCGGTGGCGCTTGCCGTTGCTGTTGTTGCCACTGTGGCTCTTGCTGTTGCTGCCATTGCGGGCGCCGCGGCTCTTGCTGCTGCTGATTGCGCTGCTGGAAATGCTGCTGTGTTACTGGCTCGCGTGGCTGATAGCGGTAGCTTTGCGACCTGATCATATCTTGCCGCTCTACTGAACCCGGATAGCGGCTACCCGAGTAATCGCGCTGGTAATGCGGCAACGGTGCCGGTGCCGGGGCGGATGGGCGACTCCAGTGATCCCATCCCCTGTGTCGTCTTGTCCAGCCTGGCCCCCAGTAGTCCCCCCACCGCGGTGGCCGATCTAGGCGCCAATCGCTGAAATACGCCGGTGGCCTACGGTAATAGCGTACGGGAATCCGTAATATAAAGAGCGGAACATATTCGGGTTCCACTTCGAACCAAGGCCCGTTATACCAACTGCCGGTATACCAGCGGTCATCCTCATATACCCAATACAGGCCATCGTAAAAGAAGAAATTCACATCCACCTGGGGAGCGTAATAGACCGGATAGCCAGGCACCCTGACCAGATATGGATACATGGGCAGGTTGATGCCGATATTGATGCCCGGAAGTGCCACACCAATACCGATAGTCACCTGCGCAACAGTTGAGGTTGCCGGGTACAGCAGCAAAGACAACGCAAGAATGAGATAGCGCATTTTCAATCCTCCAATAGGGTGAATGGCCATCGCAGCGATGGTTATCATGAATGAATCTAAAGGCGGGGTAATGGCGAGAATGGCTCTGGAGATACGGATCGGCGAGAGCAATTCACAACAGACACTAGAGTGCCCAATAGAATCACCAAACCCAGAAGCTGATAACTGTCACGTCGCGGTAGCAATAAATAAACCGGTGACATGGGAAATATTCTTGTCAGATATTACGTTTGAATTGCTGATATCCAGATGTGCGGCGACATCAATGAGGAGGTCATTTGTGATAGACACTTTCCCCGTCGACAAGTTTCTCTTTCTCTTGGCGCTTTCTATGCGGTCGGTGGGCAATTATTAGTATTGGAATAATCTGGCGTGCGGTTATGCCCGTTCTACCTTATTGAAAGAGTAGGACGGGCCAGCGCTGTTATGGCAGTCACTGATATTGTATTCAGCGCCGGTATTTCCCCCGGCAGGCGGCGGCGGGCTAGCGGATATGATGCGGCCAACCTTCCACCTGACACTGTCTGCCGGGGTGTGGTCGCCTGCTACGGTGCGCGGTGGATTGCCTGCTTGAGGGATGGCAAGGCTGTTCCAGGGGATGGTGCGTTGCGGGTTTTGGTGGCCAGTCGGCGGCAGGGCAGGCGGGCGCGGCCGCCGTGTTGCCGTCTGCCGTGCGCTCAGTCGATGGCCGGGTAGCCGCCGTAGCCGTCCGGCCACGGCGTCAGCACCTCGAAACCGCTGGCGGTGACGGCGACCATGTGTTCCCACTGGGCGGACAGCGAGTGGTCCTTGGTGACCACCGTCCAGCCATCCGCCAGCTGCTTTGTCGCCGCCTTGCCGGCGTTGATCATCGGCTCGATGGTGAAGATCATGCCCGCCTCTAGCCGCAGGCCTTCGCCACGACGGCCGTAGTGCAGCACTTCCGGCTCGTCGTGATACACCCGGCCGATGCCGTGGCCGCAGTATTCGCGCACCACGCTGAAACCGGCCTGTTGCGCCACGCTCTGGATGGCGTGGCCGACATCGCCCAGCGTGGCGCCGGGCTTGACCTGGCGGATGCCGGCCAGCATCGCCTGATAGGTGGTGTCGACCAGCCGCCGCGCCAGCGGGTCCGGCTCGCCGACGTAGTACATGCGGCTGGTGTCGCCGAACCAGCCGTCCTTGATGATGGCCACGTCGATATTGATGATGTCGCCGTGCTTGAGCGTGCGCGCGGACGGAATGCCGTGGCAGATCACGTGGTTCACCGAGGTGCACACCGTCTTGGGGTAGCCGTGGTAGCCGACGTTGGCCGGAATCGCGCCCTGCACCTGGACGATGTAGTCGTGGCACAGCTTGTCCAGTTCATCGGTGCTCACGCCGGGTTTTACGTGTTCGGCGATCATGTGCAGCACCTCGGCGGCCAGCTGGCCGGCGCGGCGCGCCTTGGCGATGTCGGCGGCGTGGTGCAGGGTGACGCGTCTGGGAGTCTTCATGCTGATGGTTCCGTGCTGGGTTCCGCGGTGCCTTTGCCGGTGGCGGCCTGCTGCTCCAGCTGGATCAGCAGTTGGCAGATTTCGCCGTAGCGCAGGCCGGGGTTCAGCTCGGCCAGCATGCCGACCCGCAGCCAGTGCTCGGCCTGCGCGTTGATCGAGCGGCTGAGCGCGCCGCTGCTGACGCGCAGGTTTTCGTGCATGTGTTCCGAGATCTTGATGATGCCCACCGCGGTCGCCTGTATATGGTTTGTAGTCGTTTCATATATTACCGCGTCGCGGAGCACAGCGCCCGCGTTTTTGCCGCCGCGGCGGCCGGCAAGGTTGGCCGCAGCCAGCGCATTCAGCGCCGTCGCGGCGTGGCGACGGCGCCGGGTGCGCTGGCGGGCGGGTTAGCCGGCGCCTAGTGCGCCTGGCTGGTATCCGCCACCCGGCTCGGTTTGGGCGCCAGCCAGATCACGCAGGCGGCGGCGACGAAGGACAGCCCGGACAGCAGGAACAGCTCGTTGGTGGACAGCATGATGCTCTGCGCCTGCACTAGCTGGTTGAGCTGCTGGCGGCCAGCCTCCAGCCCGGCGGCCTGGCTGAGCTGGCTCAGCGCCTGGCCGCCGCTGTCCACCAGTCCGGCCAGCTCGGCGTGGTAGTAGCTGGCCTTGTCGTCCCAGGCGGTGGTGACGAGGGAGGTGGCGAAGGCGCCGGACAGCGTGCGCATGAAGCTCATCAGCCCGGCAGCCGAGGCCATTTCGTCCGGGTTGACGCTGGCCATGGCCAGCCCGGTCAGCGGCACGAAGAAGAACGGCATGCCGACGCCCTGCAACAGCAGCGGCAGCGCCACCTGCCAGAAGTCCATGTCGGTGGTGGCAAAGCTGCGGTACAGCGTCACCGCGCCCAGCCACATCACGCCGGCAAACACCAGCGGCCGCGGGTCCATGCGCTGCGACAGCTGCGCCGCCAGCGGCGCCACCAGCACCGCCAGGATGCCGCTCATGGCGGTGGCGTAGCCGGCGTCGGTGGCGGTATAGCCCATATAGCTTTGCAGCCACTGCGGCGTGAGCACCGTGGCGCCGAAGAAGGAGCCGAACGCCAGCGAGATGGTCAGCACGCTGACCCAGTAGCCGCGGTGGCGGAACACGCGCAGGTTCACCACCGGGTTGCGCTCGGTCATCTCCCAGATCATGAAGGCGGCAAAGCCGACCGCGCTGACCACCGCCAGGCCGGCGATGAACGGCGAATTGAACCAGTCCAGGTTCTTGCCCTCGTCGATCATCAGCTGGAACGCGCCCACCCACAGCACCAGCAGCGCCAGCCCTACCGCATCGATGCTTATTTTCTGCAGGCGGCTCTGGTAGCGCTGCAGCAGCTGCCAGCCAAAGTAGCCGCAGGCCAGCGCGATCGGCACGTTGATGTAGAAGATCCACGGCCAGCTGGCGTCATCGCACAGCTTGCCGCCGAGGATAGGCCCCATGATCGGCGCCACCAGCGTGGTCATGCTCCACAGCCCGATGGCGGCGCCGGCTTTTTCCTTGGGGAAGATCTGCAGCAGCAGCGTCTGCGACATCGGCATCAGCGGCCCGCCGGCCAGGCCCTGCAGCACGCGGAACAGGATCAGCATCTCTAGCGAGGTGGCCATGCCGCACAGCAGCGAAAACACGCCGAACAGCATCATCGCGCTGGCGAACAGCCGCACGGTGCCAAAGCGTGCCGCCAGCCAGCCGGTAAGCGGCACGGTAATTGCCTCGGCCACCGCGTAGGAGGTAATCACATAGGTGCCCTGGCTGGCGGACACCCCCAGGCTGCCGGAAATATTGGGCACCGACACGTTGGCGATGGTGGTGTCCAGCACCGCCACAAAGTTGGCCGCAGCCAGCAGCAGGGCGGCCAGCCACAACTTGTTGCCGCTGAGCGGGGTAATCGGCGGCTGGGCGCTGATGGATGACATGGCGGCTCCCTTACTGCGCGGCGGTATCGACAGTCGCCGTCATCGACAGCCCGACCTGCAGCGGGTGCGCCCGCAGCTCGGCCGGATCCAGCGCGATGCGCACCGGCAGGCGCTGCACCACCTTGATCCAGTTGCCGGTGGCGTTCTGCGCCGGAATGGTGGCAAACGCGGCGCCGGAGCCGCCGGACAGGCCGGCCACCTTGCCGTGGTAACGCACCTTGCTGCCGTACAGGTCGGCCTTCAGCTCCACCGGCTGGCCGATGCGCACTTCGCGCAGCTGCACCTCCTTGAAGTTGGCATCGACATGCACCGCATGCAGCGGCACCAGCGACAGCAGCGTACTGCCGGCCTGCACCCGCTGCCCCAGTTGCACCTGGCGCTTGGCGACCACGCCGTCGATCGGCGCGCGGATCACTGTGCGCGCCAGATCCAGGCGTGCCTGGTCGCGCTTGGCGCGGGCCAGCGCCACTTCCGGGTTGCTGTCCGGCGCGCTGTTTTCGGTCAGCGCCTGGTTGGCCTTCAGCGTGCCGATGGCGGCGCGATAGTTGGCCGCACTCTGCTGCGCGGCGGCTTCGGCGGCGCTGTAGCCGGCAGTGGCCACCGCCAGCGCGTTGCGGGCATTGCTCAGCTCCTCGCCGGACACCGCGCCATTGTTGGCCAGCGCCTGACGGCGGGCGAAGTCCAGTCGGGCGCGCTCCAGCTCCGATTTGGCCGACACCTGTTGCGCGGCGCTGCGTGCCTGCTCGGCGGCGCGGGCCTGCACCTGTGCGGCCAACCCTTCGTCACTGGCCAGATAGCCTTTTACCCGCCGCTGTGCGCGGGCCAGCTCGGCTTCGGCCTGTGCCAGCGCCAATTTCGCGTCGCTGTCGTTCAGCAGCACCAGCACATCGCCGCGCTTCACCGCCTGGGTGTCGATCACCCGCACCTGGCTGACGGTGCCGGCCACTTCCGGGGTGAGCTGGGCGATTTCCGCCGCCACATAGGCGTTGTCGGTGCTGACCTGGTGCGACGACACCAGGTACCAGTAGCTGCCATAGCCGATGGCGGCCAGCGCCACCACGCCGCCCAGCAGGCGGAACAGCTGTTTGCGGCGGCCGCTCAGGTCGCTGGCCGGGTGGGCGGGAGAGGGCAGGGTTTGGGTGAGTTCGCTCATGATGGATTCTTTCCTTGCGGGCTGGCACGGCATCCGCTGCTGGCCAGCCGTTATTTGTTCAGATGGCGCTGTTTCAGGCGGGCAGTTCCGCGCCGCCCAGCGCCTTGATCAGGGCAATGTCGTGGCTGAAGCGCTGGCTTTGCACATTCGCCAGCGTGCGCCGGGCGGTGATCACGCTGTCCTCGGCATTCAGCACCTCCAGATAACTGGCCAGGCCGCCGCGGTAGCGGTCGTTGGCGACGCGCATGGCGTCCTGCGCGGCGCTCAGCGCCAGCTGGCGCTGGCTTAGTTGCGGCAGCAGCAGGCGTTGCTGCGTCACCGCATCGGCCACCTCGCGCAGCGCCTGGCTGAGGGCCTGGTTGTAGCTGGCCACCGCTGCGTCGTAGTCGGCGCGCGCCACGCGGTAGCCGCCCTGCAGTTGGCCGCTGCGGAAGATCGGCAGGCTGATGGCCGGGCCGATGCCGGCAATGCCGGAGCCGGCCTTGGTCAGCAGGTCCAGCCCCAGCGACTGGGCGCCGAGATAGGCGCTGAGGTTCACATCGGGATAAAAACCGGCCTCGGCCACGTCGATGCGGCGCGCGGCGGCCTCGGCGCGCAGCCGCGCGGCCTGCAGGTCCGGGCGGCGGCCCAGCAGCTCGGCCTGCAAGCTGGCCGGCAGCCCCTGCGGCTGGCCGACGCTGGCCGCCGGGCGGGCAATGTCGCCGCCGCGGTCCGGGCCGGCGCCCAGTAGCGCGGCCAGCGCATGGCGTTGCAGGGCGATGGCTTGTTCCGCGGCCAGCAGGTCGGCCTCGGCACCGGCCAGGCGCGAGGCCGCCTGGCGCACGCTGCCCTCGGTCTCCAGCCCCTGCTGCTGGCGCGCCTGCAGCAGCTGGGCGCTGTGCTGGCGCACGGCGACCGCCTGGCTGGCGGCGTCCTGTTCGGCAAACAGCCGCGCCAGCTCGGCATAGTTGGCCGCCAGCGTGGTGGTCAGCAGCAGGCGGCTTTGTGCCGCTTCGGCACGGGCGGCGGCCAGTTCGGAAGTCGCCGCCGCGATCGCCGCGCGGTTCTTGCCCCAGAAGTCCAGCTCGTAGCTGACGTCCAGCGCCACGCGGCTGGCGTTGTTGAAGCCCTGCGGCACAAAGCTTTTCGGATAGCCGTTGTTGTAGCTCTGCTTCTGGCGGTTGACGCTGGCGTTCAGGTCCACCGTCGGCAGGCTGCTGGCGCCGGCCTGCTGGGCATAGCCTTCGGCGCGGGCGATGCGGGCGGCGGCGCTGGCCAGATCGGGGGCGCTGGCCAGTGCTTCGGCCATCAGCTGGTTCAGCTGCGCGTCGCCATAGGCCTGCCACCAGTCCTGCTGGACCCAGCCGCTGGCGGAGCCTGGCAGGCTGTGCTCGCTGGCCAGTTGCGACAGCGGCTGCATGGCGGGTTTGGCGCCCAGCTCGGGCAGCGAGGCGCAGCCGGCGAGGCTGGCCAGTACGCCCAGTAGCAGGGGGAGACGTAATGCGGTTTGGGGGGAAAGTGTGTGCATCGGCGACCTCGGTTCTGGGTCATAACTAAACTGAACGGTATGGTTATAAACTTGCGGTATAATGGCTGTCAATAGAAAATTGAACCGACGAGTTCAGATATGGAGGCGGGATGAGGGTCAAGACCGAGAGCAAGCGCCAGGCGATCGTTGCGGCGGCGGCGGCGGTATTCATCGAGCGCGGCTTCGAGGCGGCGTCGATGGCGGAGATCGCGTCCCGCGCCGGCGGCTCCAAGGCCACGCTGTACAGCTATTTTCCGTCCAAGGAAGAGCTGTTCCTGATGGTGATGCGCTACCTGGCGGAAGAGCGCATGCAGCAGGCGTTTGCCCGCCTGGTGCCAAGCGACGACCTGGCCGGTGCGCTGCAGGCGTTTGGCGAAAACCTGCTGCTCAACGTGCTAAGCCCCGAGCTGGCCGCGCTGCGCGGCATCGTGCTGGGCGAGGGGCGGCGCTCCGGCGTGGGGCGGCTGTTCTACGACAACGGCCCGGGGCGCGGCTGGCAGATGGTGGCGGATTTCCTGGCTGGCGAAATGGCCGCCGGCCGCCTGCGCCAGGCCCGGCCGTGGACGGCGGCGATGCACTTGATCGGCCTGCTGGAGGCGGAATACCAGGAGCAGATGATCGTCGGCATCACCGCGCTGCCGCCGGTCGAACAGATCCGCGCCAGCGTGGCGGACGCGGTGCGCGTGTTTCTGGCCGGCTACGCCGCGGCGGCCTGAGGCGGTGTGCTAGCCGGCGGGAGGCGCCGGCAGGCTGGCCTGTAGCAAGACCTCCAGCTGTGCGCCCACCTGTAGCAGCGGCTCGGCACAACGCTGCGCCCGGCACAGCACGATCGCGCCTTCCACCGCGGCCACGATCAGCGTGGCCAGGCTGCCCGCCTGTGCCGCAGCCACGCCATGTGCGCTCAGGGTTTCGCTCAGCAGCCGCTGCCAGCTGGTGAAGGCTTCGGCGGCGGCAGCCAGCGGCCGCGCGCCGTCTTCGGCTTCTTCTGCCGCCACCGCCAGCAGCGGGCAGCCGGCGGCAAAAGCGCTGTTTTCCAGCTTGTCACGCCACAGCGCCAGAAAGGCACGCAGCCCCGGCAACGGCCCGCTGGCCAGTTCCCGCTTGATGATCTGATAAATGCTGCTGCCCACGAACTGCACCGCCTCGGTCACCACCTGCGGCTTGCCACCGGGAAAGTAGTGGTAGGTGGAACCCAGCGGTGCGTTGGCGTACTTGGCCAGCTCGCGCACGCTGGTGGCATTCAGGCCACGGCGGCCCAGCATGTCGGCGGCGGCGGCCACCAGCCGCTGGCGGTGGTCGGGAGTCTGGCGGCTCATGGTTTCGTCTCTTGCTATAACACTCGTCATAGCCTAGCATCGATACGACTATAACGACTGTAATAATCGACACGAGGCTGGCTATGAACACACTTCCCTTTCCGGATGGCCCGCAGGCCATCACGCTGACCGCCGCCGACGGCTACCCGCTGGCAGCCACCCGCTATGCCGCCGGTGCGCCGCTGTGCGGCCACCTGATCGTGGCGGGTGCCACCGGCGTGCCGCAGGGCTTCTACCGGCGCTTTGCCGAATACGCCAGCGCGCGCGGTTTCTGCGTGCTGACGCTGGATTACCGCGGCATCGGCAAGTCGCGGCCGGCCAGCCTGAAGGGCTTCGAGATGGACTACCTGGACTGGGCGCGGCTGGATCTGGCGGCAGCGGTGGCGGCGATGGCCTGCGACAGTGTGCCCTTGTTCATGGTGGGGCACTCCTTTGGTGGCCACGCCTTCGGCCTGCTGCCGAACCACCAGCAGGTGGCGCGCTTCTACACCTTTGCCACCGGCGCCGGCTGGCATGGCTGGATGCCGTGGCGCGAGCGGCTGCGGGTGCAGCTGATGTGGCGCTGGGTGCTGCCACTGTTTACCCGCTGGAAAGGCTATTCGCCGTGGGCGCTGCTGGGGCTGGGCGAGGACTTGCCGCTGGGCGTGTTCTACCAGTGGCGGCATTGGTGCCGGTTTCCGCACTACTTTTTTGACGATCCGCAGATGGCTGGCATTGCCGAGCACTACGCGCAGGTGCGCACGCCGATCATTGCGGCCAACGCGCTGGACGATCTGTGGGCGCTGCCGCGCTCGCGCGATGCTTTCATGCAGGCGTACCGCAATGCGCCGCTACAGCGGGTAGACCTGGACCCGGGGCCGGGGCGCATCGGCCACATGGGCTACTTCCGCCCGCAGGCGCAACCGCTGTGGGACGACGTGCTGGCATGGTTTGGTGCTTCCGCACCACTGGGGACGCAGTAGCGCGTCAAGCACCGCATCAGAAGCCGCAGTGGTGCCCACCTTCGTGCGCTGGCCATCACTGTCGACCAGGGTTGGCCGCAGCGGGTGTGGCGCGCCACCGGCCGCGCCCGCAGGCCGGCCGGCGGCAGCACCGGCGCCGCGCTAGAACGGCTTGTCGCCGAGGATGGTGGCGCGGTGCATCACGCGGTGCGCCGGGCGGTAGTCGTCCACCGCGTAGTGCTGGGTGACGCGGTTGTCCCAGAACGCCACGTCGCCCGGCTGCCAGCGCCAGCGCACGCTGAATTCCGGCTTGGCATAGTGGGCGAACAGCAAGGCCAGCAGCGCATCGCTTTCCGCCGGTTGCAGCTCATTGATGCGGGTGGTGAAACCGTCGCTGACGAACAGCGCCTTGTCGCCGCTCACCGGGTGGGTGCGCACTACCGGGTGGCTCACCGGCGGCGTGCTGCGCCGCGTTTCCTCGTAGCGTGCCAGCGCCTCTGGCGTGTGGCCGAAGCGCTCCAGCGGAAACGACTTGGTGAAGTCATGGGTGGCGCTCAGCCCGTCCAGCAGCTGCTGCAGGCGCGGCGACAGCGCCGCGTAGGCGGCGGTGCCGCTGGCCCACAGTGTGTCGCCGCCGTACGGCGGCAGCTGGCGGGCGGCCAGCACCGAGCCAAGCGGCGGGGTGTCGATGAAGGTGACATCGGTGTGCCAGATGGCGTTGTCGCGCAGGTCGTTCTGCGCGGTGTCCAGCACCATGATCTGCGGAAGCTCCGCGATCTGCGGATACAGCGGGTGCACGTGCAGGTCGCCGAACCAGGCGGCGAAGTCGCGCTGCTGCCGCGGGCTGAGATCCTGGCCGCGGAAGAACAGCACCTGGTGCTGCAGCAGCGCCGCAGTCAGCTCGTCGCGCAGCGTGGTGGTCAGCGGCTGCGCCAGATCGATGCCGGCCACTACCGCGCCGATGGCCGGGGACAGGCGGGTAAAGCTAAGACTCATGGCAATTCCTTGTTGATGGTTGTCCAGCTGGGTGGTTTGGTATCACAGCGCCTGGCCGTGCCACGGCGTCAGTGCGCGCTGCAGGCGGCGCAGCCCCAGCTCCAGCGCAAAGGCCACCACGGCGATGACGATGATGCCCAGCAGCACGATGTCGGTGGCCAGGAACTGCGCGGCAGACTGCACCATGAAGCCCAGGCCGCGGGTGGCGGCGATCAGCTCGGCGGCCACCAGCGTGGACCAGCCGGCGCCCAGGCCGATGCGGATGCCGGTGAGGATGTCCGGCAGCGCGCCGGGCAGGATCACGTAGCGCAGCAGCTGGCTGCGGCTGGCGCCCAGCGACAGCGCCGCTTGCCGGCGCAGCTGGTGCACGCTGGCCACGCCGTGGCTGCTGGCGATCAATACCGGCGCCAGAATGGCGAGGAAGATCAGCAGCACCTTGGAAAACTCGCCGATGCCGAACCAGATCACGATCAGCGGCAGGTAGGCCAGCGGCGGCAGCGGGCGGTAGAACTCGATGATCGGGTCCAGCCAGTGGCGCAGCCGCGGAAACACGCCGATCAGAATGCCCAGCGGCACGCCGATGCCGACTGCGGCCAACAGCGCCAGCAGCATGCGCTGCAGGCTGGCCAGCAAATGTTGCTGCAGCGTGGCGTCCATATAGCCGTGGCTGAGCAGCGCGGGCAGCTTGCCCAGCACCGCGACCGGCGACGGCAGGAACAGCGCCGGCAGCAGTTCGCTGGCGGCCAGCGCCCACCAGGCCAGCAGCAGGCTGGCCAGGCTGAGCGCGCTCCAGTGCCATGCGGCCAACGTTCGGCGCCGGCGCGGCGGGCGGGGTAACGCTGCGGGAGCCGGCGGCGTGGCCGCCGCCGGCAGGGTGTGTTCGCTGGGCTGGCTCATGCGGCCTCCTGTTGCTGGGCGCGGCTCAGGCTGGCCAGCAGCTCCTCGCGCAGGGTGATGAATGCCGGGTCGGACTTGATGCTGCGCACGCTCTCGCCGGCCAGGAAACGCTGGCTGAAGGTTGGCCGCAGGTACTGCACGATGCGGCCCGGGCCGGGCGACATCAGCACCAGGCTGCTGGCGAGGAACAGCGCTTCCTCGATGTCGTGGGTGATCAGGAACACCGCGCGCCGCGACTGCTGCCACACCTGCAGCAGCAATTGCTGCATCTGTTCGCGGGTGAAGGCGTCCAGCGCGCCGAACGGCTCGTCCAGCAGCAGCACGCGCGACTGGCTGGCCAGCGCGCGGGCAATGCCCACCCGCTGGCGCATGCCGCCGGACAGCTGCCATATCCGCTTGCCGCCGGCATCGGCGAGGCCGACTTGCTGCAGGGTGGCGGCGACGATGGCGGCGCGCTCGGCGGCCGGCACACGCTGCAGCTTGAGGCCGAAGGCCACGTTGCCGGCCACGTCCAGCCACGGCAGCAGGCCGTCGTGCTGGAACACCACCGCGCGCTCGGCGCCGGGGCCGCGCACCGGCTGGCCGGCAAACTGCACCGTGCCGTGAGTGGGGGCGATGAAGCCGGCCAGCACGTTCAGCAAGGTGCTCTTGCCGCAGCCGGACGGCCCCAGCGCCACCAGCAGCTCATCCTCGGCCAGGCCCAGCGACACCTGCTGCAAGGCAGGCAGCGGCTGGCCCGGGTAGTGCACGCTAAGATTGTCTACCTGCAACAGGCTCATGGCGGCTCCCGCTCAGCGCAGCGCGGCGTTGATGAACTGGTTGGTCACGTACGGGCTGTAGTCGGCCTGCAGGCTGTCCACCTTGCCCTGCGACTTGAGGAACGCCGAGGTGTCGCTCACCGCCTTCACGAACGGCTTTTGCAGCAGCGCACTCTGCGCTTTCAGCGACGGGTAGACGTTGCCCGGCAGCAGCGCGGCCACTTCCTCCGGTTTGCTGCCGGTGAGGCGGGCGATCTTGTCCACGTTGGCCGCATCGTTGGCAAAGCCTTTCGGGTCCTGGTTGTAGCGCTCGAACACCTTGCCGGTGACTTTCACGAACTGCTTGAGGAAGTCCGGGTTCTTCTTGGCAAAGTCCTGGCGCACGATCCACAGGTCGTAAGTCGGCGCGCCCCATTTGCTGACTTCGGCCGAGCTGGTCAGCACCTTGCCGCTGGCCTTCACCTTGCCCAGCGCCGGCTCCCACACATAGGCGCCGTCGATGTCGCCACGCTGCCAGGCGGCGGCGATCTCGCTGGGGCGCAGGTTGACGATGTTCACCTTGCCGGCATCCACTTTCCAGTGCTTGAGCGCCGCCAGCAGGCTGTAGTGGGTGGTGGACACATACGGCACGGCGATCTTCTTGCCGGCCAGATCGGCCGGCTTGTTGATGCCGCTGCCGTTGCGCACCACCAGCGCCTCGGACTCGCCGATGATGCCGGTGACCAGGAAGGTCTGGATCGGCAGGCCGCGGCTGGCGGCGGCGGCCAGCGGGCTGGAGCCGATATTGCCGATCGGCACGTCGCCGGAGGCCACCGCGGCAATCACCTCGGCGCCGCTTTCGAACTTGCGCCAGTTGATCTTCTTGCCGGTGGCTTTCTCGTAGTCGCCATCGGCCTGCGCCACCTTGGACGGGTCGACGCCGGTCTGGAAGGCGATGGTCACGCCGTCGTCGGCGTGGGCGAGGCCGGCGCTCAGCGCCAGGGTCACAAACAGGGTGGTCAGGTTCGGTCGGGTCATGATGCTTGTCCTTGGGGTTGTGTCTGCTGGATGGCCCCATTTAAAAAGCAAACGCCCGTGGCGGTGAAATAACAAAAACCGAACTGCATATCGGCCCGGCATGGATATGCATTGCCGGATAACAGCTAACGGCCGGCGCCGGCCTGGCGGTGGCGGCATTATCGAAAGCGCTGGATTGCTTGCCGGATAAACGCATAAGTCTCAATGCATAAACTGGCTACAGTAGCGGCCTGTTACAGCGACGGGCGGCACCATGAAACGATTCAAACAGGCCAGACATTACCCGGCCGGCTACTTGCCGGCGCATATCGAGCACTGTCAGCGCTTGCTGGCCGCCATGCCGTGCGCGGTGCAGCTGCAATGGAACGAGCGCGAGGTGTTCGCCGAGTTCGACGGCTGGTGGCTGACCAGCGATTTCTTCGCCGTGGCGCGCCACGATGGCGAGCAGTGCGCGTTTTCGCATTACGCCGCGCGGCTGCGCATCTACGGCCAGTTCGGGCAGTCGATCCCGGCCGACTGGCTGTTCGCCATGAATTACGCCGAGCCGAAAACGCTGGCGCTGCTGAAGCTGATCCGCGTGCTGCACCTGCTCAACCACCTGGGCCGCCACGGCCCGCAGCAAGGGCTGCGCATCGACCTGGACCCGCGCATCTGCAACGCGCACAGCGAGCGCATCGTCGATTTCACCGCCGCGCTGCTGGCCGCCTTGGGCATGCCGCCGGCGCTGCTGCGCTTCCTGCTGTTCATCGATGCCGGCACCGCCAGCACCGGCCAGGCGCTGGTGACGCGCTATCGCAGCCAGCAGCACCGCGTCGGCCTGGGCGGCTTTGGCGAAGGCGCGCACGACCTGGCCTGCCTGTGGGCGCTGGAGCCGGACGAAGTGGTGCTGGCGCCGCGCTACAGCCGCCGCGCGGTGATCTATCCGCTGGTGCGCCAGCAGTTGCTGGCGCTGATGCCGCAGCTGGTGGCGCAGGGCTTCCAGCTGGGGGTGGACGAGGTGAGCTGCGGCAAGATGCTGGCGCTGTCGCAGGCGATGCAGGCGCGCTATGTCGCCGGCCAGCTGGTGTCGTCGCTGTTGCCGGCGGCCTGAGGCGCAGCGGCTGGGTGGCGGCTGGCGCCAGTGCCCGGCGGGGCGCGCTCGGCGGCGCTAAGCAATGCAGCCGGGCGCAGATAAGCAAAGCAGATTTGCTTGGTTCGCGGCGCCAGGTTGGCCGCATACAGTGGTGGCATCCACGACAGCGCAACAGCAAAGGAGCTCACGATGACACTGCGTCTTGGCGATATCGCCCCCGATTTCCAACAGCACTCCAGCGAGGGCGACATCTCGTTCCATGCCTGGCTGGGTAACAGCTGGGGCGTGCTGTTTTCGCACCCGGCGGACTTCACCCCGGTGTGCACCACCGAGCTGGGGCTGACCGCCAAGCTCAAGGATGACTTTGCCCGCCGCAATGCGAAGGTGATCGCGCTGTCGGTGGATCCGGTGGCTGCGCACCTGGAGTGGATCCAGGACATCAACGACACCCAGCACACCACGGTGAACTTCCCGATCCTCGCCGATGCCGATCGCAAGGTGTCCGAGCTGTACGACCTGATCCACCCCAACGCCAGCAGCACCCATACCGTGCGCTCGGTGTTCGTGATCGACCCGGCGAAGAAGATTCGCCTGATCATTACCTATCCGGCCAGCACCGGCCGCAATTTCAACGAGCTGCTGCGGGTGATCGACTCGCTGCAGCTCACCGACCAGCACAGCGTGGCCACGCCGGGCAACTGGCAGCAGGGCGACGAGGTGGTGATCGTGCCGTCGCTGCAGGACGAGGCGCTGATCCGCCAGAAATTCCCGCACGGCTACCGCGCGCTGAAACCGTACCTGCGCCTGACGCCGCAGCCGGGCTGAGTCGGCTGCCATTTCTCTCTCCGCTCTCTGTATTGGGGGTTTTCTACCGGGCCGTGGGCCCGGTTTTTTTTTGTCGCGCCGGCGCTGGCGGGTGGCGGAATCCGTTGTCGCGGCGCAACAGCCGCCGCACCGGCGCGATGCGGCCAACATGCCCGCCCGGCGCGGCATGCAGCCGGCTGACCGCCGCTGGCATTTTCCGCCGGCAGCATGAAAGTGCGGCGGTATCAAGAAATGTCGAATGATTATCCGGCTGTTTGTGCTACACCGAAAAAGACCCGCCTCGCCTTGACGCGATCCATAGTGAGTTGCCCAAACCATGCAGCGATCGGCCGCCATGCAATACGAAGGCTTCGCCTTCCTCGCTACCTCTGCCCCTTCGGCCAAACAACAGCGCCTGATGCTGGCGGTGATTGTGCTTTCCGCCGTGCTGTTTGCCGTGCTGGTGCCGTTTGCCAAGCAGCCGCAGGCCAAGGTGTGGGCGTTCATCCCGGCCTACCAGTCGGCGCTGGTGGTGAACGACGTGATCACCGCGGTACTGCTGTTCGGCCAGTTCTACATCCTGCGCTCGCTGGCGCTGCTGGTGCTGGCCACCGGCTACCTGTTTACCGCCTGCATGGCGGTGGTGCATGCGCTGAGCTTTCCCGGCCTGTTCGCCGCCGGCGGGTTGCTGGGCGCCGGGCCGCAGACCACGGCCTGGCTGTACATGTTCTGGCATGGCGGCTTTCCGTTGCTGGTGATGCTCTACAGCCTGCTGCAGCGTGAGCGGGCGGAGCTGCCGGCGCAGTGGTCCCCCGGCTATGTGATCGCGCTGTGCTGCATGTTGGCCGCAGCGGCTACCCTGGCGCTGCTGCTGGTGACCACGCTGGGCCACCCGTATCTGCCGCCCATCATGCAGGGCAGCCGCTACACGCAGGTGATGCGCGGGGTGGTGTCCAGCGTGTGGGGGCTCAGCCTGCTGGCATTCGTGCTGCTGCTACGCCGGCGGCGGCGCACCATGCTGGATCTGTGGCTGACGGTGGTGATGTTTGCCTGGCTGTGCGATATCGCGCTGTCCGCGGTGGTGAACGGCGGCCGCTTCGACCTGGGGTTCTACGCCGGTCGCATCTACGGGCTGCTGGCGGCCAGCTTCGTGCTGATCGTGCTGCTGCTGGAAAACGGCCTGCTGTATACCCGACTGGCGCAGAGCGCGGCGGCGCTGCGCGAGGCCAAGCGCGAGGCCGAGGACGCCACCCGCGCCAAATCCCTGTTCCTGGCCAATATGAGCCACGAGATTCGCACGCCGATGAACGCCATCATCGGCATGTCCTACCTGGCGCTGAAAACCGAGCTGAGCCAGCGCCAGCGCGACTATGTCGCCAAGATCCACAATGCCGGCACCTCGCTGCTGGGCATCATCAACGACATTCTGGACTTCTCCAAGGTGGAGGCCGACCGCATCGAGCTGGAAACGGTGAGCTTCCGGCTGGACGAGGTGCTGGAGAACGTGTCGTCGCTGGTGGGGCAGAAGGCGACGGACAAGGGGCTGGAGCTGCTGTTCGAATGTGGCAACGAGGTACCGCAGAACCTGGTGGGCGACCCGCTGCGCCTGGGCCAGGTGCTGACCAATCTGGTGGGCAACGCGATCAAGTTTACCGAGCAGGGCCAGGTGGCGGTGAACATCCAGTTGCTGGAGCGGGTGGGCGACAAGCTCAAGCTGCGCATCAGCGTGACGGATACCGGCATCGGCATGGATGATGCGCAGCAGGCCAGGCTGTTCCAGGCCTTCAGCCAGGCCGATGGCTCCACCACGCGCAAGTACGGCGGTACCGGCCTGGGGCTCGCGATTGCCCGCCGGCTGGTGGAGCTGATGGGCGGCACGATCCAGGTGGAGTCGGCGCCCGGCGGCGGCAGCTGTTTCCTGTTCAGCGCCTGGCTGGGGGCCTCCGCCGCGGTCGAGACGCGCGGCAAGGCGCTGCCGGAGATTGCGCACGGGCTACGCGTGCTGGTGATCGACGACAACGCCTCGGCGCGCGACATCCTGTCCGAGCAGCTGCGCGGCCTGGGCTTCGCCGTCAGCACCTGCGCCTCCGGGCGCGAGGCGCTGGACATCTATCGCCAGGCCAGCATGGATCACCCGTTCGACATCGTGTTCGTGGACTGGATGATGCCGGTGATGAACGGCGTCGAGACCGCCAGCCGCATCCGCGCGCTGAACGGCGCCAAGATCATCATGGTCACCGCCTTTGGCCGTGACGACGTGCGAGCCGAGGCGGAGGCCGTCGGCGTGGAGGCCTTCCTGGTCAAGCCGGTGAGCCAGTCGTCGCTGCTGGACGTGATGCTGGGGCTGTTCGGCGGCCGCCGTGACAGCGACGCGATGCGGCAGCTGCTGGCCTTGCCCAGACTGGACGGGGTGCGCGTGCTGCTGGCCGAAGACAACAAGATCAACCAGCAGCTGACGGTGGAGCTGCTGCAGGTGGCCGGCGCTGTGGTCGAGGTGGTGGACAACGGCCGCGATGCGGTGATCCGCCTGGCGGAGCAGGCGGCGGACCACTACCAGCTGGTGCTGATGGACGTGCAGATGCCGGTGCTGGACGGCATCGAGGCCACCCGGCTGATTCGCGGCGACCCGCGCTTGCTGGAGCTACCCATCATCGCGCTGACCGCGGATATCCAGGCTACCGAGTACGAAAGCTGCCTGGCTGCCGGCATGGTCGATCGCATCCTCAAGCCGGTGGACCCGCACCTGATGTTCGACACCCTGCTGCGCTGGGTGCAGGCAGGGCAGGCGACGCCGGCCCTGCCGCCGGCTACGGCGCCTGCCGCCGTGGCGGCAGAGGCGCCGCCGGTGGCGCTGCTCAGCCAGAGTGCCGGCCTGGCCAGCGTGGCCGGCAACCGCAGCTTGTACCTGCACCTGTTGCGTCAGTTCGTGGCGGAGGAGAGCGATGCGGCCAACCGGGTTGCCAGCGCGCTGTTGGCCGCCGACTACGAGACGGCAGTGCGGGTGGTGCACAGTCTCAAGGGCCTGGCCGGCACCCTGGGCTTTTTGCGGCTGCAGGCGGTGGCGGCCAGTCTGCAGCGGGCCATCGTCGAGCGCGAGGCGCACCAGCAGCTGCTGGCGGATTTCGACCAGCAGATGCAGCGCGTGGTGTCGCTGCTGAAAGATGCGCTGGCGCAGGAGGAAAGCGCCAGCGACCGGCTGCCGGACGATGCCGCGGTGCTGCTGCGCGAGCTGGCTGGCTTGCTGGCGGCCAGCGACGGCGATGCGCTGGGCTTCTTTCTGGAACATGCCGACAGCCTGCGCACGGTGCTGCCGGCCGCCAGCTATGCCGGCTTCGACAAGGCGATGCGGCAGTTTGATTTTCCCGCCGCGCGCGACTGGCTGGAGCAGGCGGCGGCAGAGGCCGGCATCCGCTGGCAGGAGGACACGACATGATCGATGCCCAGATGCTGCCGCAACGGCAGTGCGTGTTGATTGTCGACGACACGCCGGAAAACCTGACCCTGCTGTACGGCCTGCTGAAAGACCGCTACCGCGTGCTGGTGGCCAACAGCGGCGAGCGGGCGCTGCAGCTGCTGGCCGGCGACCCGTTGCCGGACCTGGTGCTGCTGGACGTGATGATGCCGGGCATCGGCGGCTTTGCCGTGTGCCGGCAGCTGAAGCGCGAGTCGCGCACCGCCAGAATCCCGGTGATCTTCCTTACCGCCATGGGCGAGCACGAGGACGAGCAGGCCGGCTTCGACGCCGGCGCGGTCGACTACATCGTCAAGCCGATCTCGCCGCCCATCGTGCTGACCCGGGTGAACACCCATATGCAGCTGAAGGCGGCGGCGGACTTTCTGGAAGACCAGGCGGCGTTTCTGCGCCGCGAGGTGGAAATCCGCACCCGGGAAGTGCAGGTGATCCAGGATGTCACCATCATGGCGCTGGCGTCGCTGGCCGAGACCCGCGACCACGAGACCGGCAACCATATCCGCCGCACGCAGAACTACGTGCGGGCGCTGGCCCGCCAGCTGCAGTCCCATCCGCGCTTTGTCAGCGCGCTGGACGACGACACCATCGACATGCTGTACAAGTCGGCGCCGCTGCACGACATCGGCAAGGTGGGGATTCCGGATGCCATCCTGCTCAAGCCGGGTAAGCTGACGCCGGAAGAGTTCGAGATCATGAAGACCCACACCACGCTGGGACGCGATGCCATCACCACGGCGGAAAAGCTGCTGGACGCGCCCAGCAGCTTTCTGCGTCTGGCGCGCGAAATCGCCAACTATCACCAGGAAAAATGGGATGGCAGCGGCTACCCGGAAGGGCTGTCCGGCGACGCCATTCCGGTGTCGGCACGACTGATGGCGGTGGCCGATGTCTACGACGCGCTGATCTCGCGCCGGGTATACAAGCCGCCGTTTCCGCACGAGCAGGCGGTGGAAATCATCCGTGCCGGGCGTGGCCGGCACTTCGACCCGGACATGGTGGATGCCTTCGAGGCCATTGCCGAGGAATTCCGCGCCATCGCCCGGCGCTACGCCGACGAATAAGCGGCAAAACGCAGCGCCCGCCTGCCGCGGCGGACGCAGCGCCGCGCTTACGGCGCCGGGTTGGGCTGCGCCTGATGAATGGCCTCGATGGCGGCCAGGGTGTCGGCATCCAGCGTCAGCGCGGCGCTGGCGATGTTTTCTTCCAGCTGCGCCAGCGTGGTGGCGCCGATGATGTTGCTGGTGACGAAGGGCCGGCTGTTGACATAGGCCAGCGCCAGCTGCGCCGGCGACAGGCCGCGCTCGCGCGCCAGCGCCACGTAGCGCGCGGTGGCGGCTTCCGCCTGCGGGTTGGTGTAGCGGGTGAAGCGGTCGAACAGCGTCAGCCGCGCGCCTGCCGGCTGGGCGCCGTCCAGGTACTTGCCGGACAGCACGCCGAAGGCCAGCGGCGAATAGGCCAGCAGGCCCACCTGCTCGCGGTGGCTGAATTCGGCCAGCCCCACCTCAAAGCTACGATTCAGCAGGCTGTACGGGTTCTGGGTGCTGTGTACCCGCGGCAGGCCGTGGCGCTCGGCCAGCGCCAGGAACTGTGCCAGCCCCCACGGCGTTTCGTTGGAGACGCCGATGGCGCGCACCTTGCCGGCGGCGACGAAGTCCTGCAGCACGCGCAGGGTTTCCTCGATGGCGACGCTGCCCGGCGCATCGTCCTGCCACGGGTAGCCCAGCTGGCCGAAGTAGTTGGTGCTGCGATCCGGCCAGTGCAGCTGGTACAGGTCGACGTAGTCGGTCTGCAGCCGGCGCAGGCTGTCGTGCAGCGCCTGGGTGAGGTTGGCGCGGTCGAAGTGCACCTTGCCGTCGCGGATGTGGCCGGGGCGCTTGGGGTCGTTGCTCGGCCCGGCCGCCTTGGTGGCCAGCACGATGCGCTCGCGCCGGCCGCCCTTGGCCAGCCAGCTGCCGATATGGCTTTCGGTGCGGCCCTGGGTTTCCGCCTTGGGCGGTACCGGGTACATCTCGGCGGTGTCGATCAGGTTGATGCCGCGCTCCAGCGCCAGATCCAGCTGGCTGTGGGCGTCGGCTTCGCTGTTCTGTTCGCCCCAGGTCATGGTGCCCAGCGAGATCAGGCTGACATTGATGCCGCTGCGGCCGAGTGGTCGGAATTCCATTGATTGCATCCTTGGCTAACAAGTGGGTGGGCGCGGGCGGGCCGCTGCATGTGTGCTGTCTATATGGTGCCGGCATGGCCGGAAGGCAACATGATAAGCCGCGGTAGGTACATCACTAAAAGTAATAAAAAAATCAATTTATATCGTTTTTGGTTTTTTGTAACGGCGCCTAGACTGGCGTTCGCTCCCCCCAACCGGGGCGGAGCCGTAGCCGCCGTTGACAGAAAAATATCATGATAGAAGTAAGCGATCTGACCAAACATTACCCGCACGCCGGCCGCGCCGTGGCCGCGCTGGACGGTGTCAACCTGCGCATCGGCCAGGGGGAAATCTACGGCATCATCGGCCGCTCCGGCGCCGGCAAGAGCACGCTGATCCGCTGCCTCAACCTGCTGGAGCGCCCGGATCGCGGCAGCGTACGGCTGGGCGACGAGGAGCTGACCGCGCTGGGCGAACGCGCGCTGCAGCAGCGCCGCCGGCGCATCGGCATGGTGTTCCAGCACTTCAACCTGCTGCGTTCGCGCAGCGTTGCGGCCAACGTGCGTTTTCCGCTGGAGCTGGCCGGCGACCTGAGCGCGGCGCAGATGGATGCGCGGGTGGACGAGCTGCTGGCGCTGGTGGGGCTGCAGGATCACCGGCACAAGCGCCCGGCGCAGCTATCCGGCGGGCAGAAGCAGCGGGTGGGTATTGCCCGCGCGCTGGCCAACCAGCCGGAGGTGCTGCTGTGCGACGAGGCCACCTCGGCGCTGGACCCGGAAACCACCGACGCCATCCTGGTGCTGCTGGCCGACATCAACCGCCAGCTGGGGTTGACCATCGTGCTGATTACCCACGACATGCGGGTGATCCGCCAGCTGTGCGACAGCGTGGCGGTACTGGATCACGGCCGCGTGGTGGAGCAGGGCAAGGTGCTCGATGTCTTTCTGCAGCCGCAGCACGCCGTCACCCAGAGCCTGCTGGCGGAAACCGGCCTCGGGCAGGCGGCCTTGCTGGGGCAGTGGCGCGAGCGCATCGCCATGCCGCTGCTGAAGCTGAGCTTTGTCGGCGCGCCGGCACTGCAGCCGGTGCTGGACAAGGTTGGCCGCACGGCCGGGCTGCGGCTGAACCTGCTGTCCGGCACGCTGGCGGAAATCAAGCACACGCCGTTCGGCCTGCTGCTGGCCGCGGTGGTGGCCAGTGATGTCGAGCTGCCGGCGCTGCCGGCCATTTTTGCCCGCGAGGGCGTGCGTTGCGAGGTGCTGTGATGGCGGACATCGACTGGAACCTGCTGTGGCAGCTGGACTGGGCGGAAATCGCAGACGCCACGCTGGATACGCTCACCATGCTGGGGGTATCGCTGCTGTTCACCGTGCTGCTGGGGCTGCCGCTGGGCGTGCTGCTGTACCTCAGCGCGCCGGGCCAGCTGCGGCCGCGGCCACGGCTGTACGCGCTGCTGTCGTTGCTGGTGAACGTGCTGCGCTCGCTGCCGTTCGTGATCCTGCTGATCGTGCTGATGCCGCTCACCCTGCTGCTGGTGGGCACCTCCATCGGCGTGGCCGGCGCCATCGTGCCGCTGGTGGTGGGCGCGGTGCCGTTCTTCGGCCGGCTGGTGGAGAACGTGCTGCGCGAGGTGGACCGCGGCGTGATCGAGGCCAGCCAGTCCATGGGCGCGCGCCTGCCGCAGATCATCGTCAAGGTGCTGCTGCCGGAGGCGCTGCCGGGGCTGATCGGCGCCATGACCGTCACCGGCGTGGCGCTGGTGGGCTACACCGCCATGTCCGGCGTCATCGGCGGCGGCGGGCTGGGCGATCTGGCGGTGCGCTACGGCTACCAGCGCTTCCAGAGCGAGGTGATGCTTGTCACCGTGGCCTTGCTGCTGCTGTTGGTGCAACTGCTGCAATCCGCCGGCGACCGCCTGCTGCGGCGCTGTCGTCTGGACTGAATCTCTCCCGCTGCATCCCTTTCATCCGTACGCCCGCATGCCCTGGCCAATCCGGCCCAGGCAGGGGCAAGACTTGCTCTCAAAAAAGGAAAAAACCATGACCCGACTCAACCAAATCGCCATCGCCTTCGCCCTGGCCGGCTTCACCTTTGCCGCCCAGGCCGAGAACGTCAAACTCACCGTCGCCGCCTCGCCGGTGCCGCATGCCGAGCTGCTGGAGGCGCTGAAACCGGCCCTCGCCAAGCAGGGCGTGGATCTGGAGGTGAAGGTGTTCAACGACTACGTGCTGCCCAACACCCAGGTGGAGGAAAAGCAGCTGGACGCCAACTTCTTCCAGCACATTCCCTACCTGAACAAGTTCAACAAGGATCGCGGCACCCACCTGGTGGTGGCCAGCAAGCCGGTGCACATCGAGCCGTTTGCTGCCTACTCGCTGAAGGTGAAGAAAGTGGCCCAGCTGCAAGACGGCGCCACGGTGGCGATTCCCAACGACCCGACCAACGCCGGCCGCGCGCTGCTGCTGCTGGATCAGGGCGGGGTGATCAAGCTGAAGGACCGCAGCAATATCTACCCGACGCTGAAAGACATTGCGGCCAACCCCAAGCACCTGAAGATCAAGGAACTGGAAGCCGCCACCCTGCCGCGGGTACTGAATCAGGTGGATCTGGCGCTGATCAACGCCAACTACGCGCTGGAAGCCAAGCTGAACCCGAAGAAGGACGGCCTGTTTACCGAAACCACCTCGCCGTACGCCAACCTGCTGGTGGCGCGGCCGGATAACAAGGACAGCGCGGCGGTGAAGAAGCTGGCGGCGGCGCTGAACAGCCCGGAAGCGCGCAAGTTCATCGAGAGCAAATATCAGGGCGCGGTAGTGCCGGCGTTCTGATCGCGTTGCCCGGCGGGGCTGGATGATCGCTACCGTGCTGGCGGCGATGCCGGTTGCGCCTGCTGGCACGTGTCACGCCCCCGCCATGTCGGCGGGGGTTCTTGCCTGTTGCCGCTGCCGCAAGCAGGTAGCTGAGGCAGCGGACTCAGGTCAAAGCCGCCGCTAGTTGGCCGCACCGTTCTCGTTACCAGCGTGCCCTCCCGTCCCTGGCCACGGCTGGCGGCTTGTTACGGCTAGAACAGACTGTGCTGCGGCCAACTATGGCGCGCTGCAGCAATGGGGAGTAGGCTGGCTGCCCCCTGCCTGCCCATACCTTAGTCATGAATTTTCATAGCGACTCTCCTTCTTCCCTGCGCCATTGCAAGCCGTTCTGGCGCTTCTGGCTGGCACGCCTGCTGCTGACCGGCGGTTTCCAGATCATGGGCGTGGCCATCGGCTGGCAGGTGTACAGCCTCACCGGCAGCACGCTGGACCTGGGACTGGTCGGGCTGCTGCAGTTCCTGCCGCGCATCCTGCTGGTGCTGGTCACCGGCACCGTGGCCGACCGCTACCCGCGCCAGCGCATCGTGGCCATCAGCATGGCGGCGCAGGCCACGGCGGCGCTGTTGCTGCTGTTGGGCAGCGTCGGCATCGGCCCCGCGGTTGGCCGCGAGCTGCTGTTCGCGGTGTCGGTGCTGATCGGTATCTGCCGCGCCTTCGACATGCCCACCATGCAGTCGCTGCTGCCCAATATCGTGCCGCCGGCGCTGTTGCCATCGGCGGTGGCGGCGGCGGCTTCGGCCAACGAGGTGGCCACCATCGTGGCGCCGGCGCTGGGCGGCCTGCTGTTCGCGCTGGGCGCACCGTTTACCTACGGCCTGGATGCGCTGATGTTCGGCAGCGGCGCGCTGCTGGTGCTGGGGCTGGCGGCGCCGCGCCAGCAGGCGGCCGCCGGCCGCGTGACGCTGGATTCGCTGCTGGCCGGGGTGCGTTTCATCCGCAGCCGGCCGGACATCTTCGGTGCCATCTCGCTGGACCTGTTCGCGGTGCTGCTGGGTGGCGCCACCGCCTTGCTGCCGGTGTTCGCCGCCGACATCCTGCACACCGGGCCGTGGGGCCTGGGTCTGCTGCGTGCCGCGCCGGCGGTGGGCGCGCTGGCGATGTCGGCCTGGCTGCTGCGCAACCCGGTGGAGCGCAAGGTTGGCCGCACCATGTTCGCCGCGGTGGCGGTGTTCGGCCTTGCCACCATGGGCTTCGGCCTGTCCAGCCACTTCGGCCTGTCGCTGCTGGCGCTGGTGGTGCTGGGCGCCTCCGACATCATCAGCGTGGTGATTCGCGGTACCTTCGTGCAACTGGAAACGCCGGACGAGATGCGCGGCCGGGTGAACGCGGTCAACTCGCTGTTCATCGGCGCCTCCAACCAGCTGGGCGAATTCGAATCCGGCGTCACCGCCACCTTGCTGGGCACGGTGCCGGCGGTGGTGGTGGGCGGTGCCGGCACCCTGCTGGTGGTGGGACTGTGGATGCGCTGGTTCCCGTCGCTGGCGCAGCGCGATCATATGCTGGAGCAGAAACATGGCTGAACTCGACCCGACGGTGGCCGCCTGGCTGGCCAAGGTGAATGCGGCGCAGGCCGAGCGCCAGGCCGCCGGCTGGGTGAACACGCCGATCGGCGCCCGCGAGGCGCTGGCCGGGCTGATCGCCGCCATGCTGCCGCCCGGCCCGGCGCTGCCGTGGGTGAACGAGGCGCTGGTGGAAGGCGGCGACAGCCCGGTGCCGCTGCGCATCTATCACCCGGCGCCGGACGAGGCGCGGCCGGTGCTGGTGTACTGCCACGGCGGCGGCCACATGGCCGGCAGCGTCAGCAGCTACGACCCGGTCTGCCGCAGGTTGGCCGCATGCAGCGGCCACATCGTGGTGGCGGTGGAATACCGGCTGGCGCCGGAAAACCCGTACCCAGCGGCGCTGGACGACGTGGCGCTGGTGCTGCGCCGGCTGTGGTCGATGCTGGACGCGGCCGGGGTGCGCTACCGGCGCGAGCGCGCGCTGGGCGGTGATTCCGGCGGCGCGGCGCTGGCCGCCACCCTGGCGCAGCGCGGCCAGCATGATGCTGAGCTGGCCTGCGATCGACTGCTGCTGATCTACCCCAGCGTGGACTACACCCTGACGCAGCCGTCCATCCAGCGCCTGGGGCAGGGCTATCTGCTGGAGGCGGAGCGCATCGCCTGGTATTTCGCACATTACTTCCGTCGTGGCGGCGACCGCGTGGCGGCCTCGCCGCTCTATGGCACGGTGACAGCGGCGCATCCGCCGACGCTGCTGCTCACCGCCGGCTTCGACCCGCTGCTGGACGAGGGTGCAGCCTATGCCCACAAGCTGGCCGCCGCCGGCGTGGCGGTGGACTACCACTGCGAGCCAGCGCAGATCCACGCCTTCCTGCTGCTGGAAGCGCTGCTGCCGGCGGTGTGTGCGGCCAACTACCGGCGCATCGCCGAGTTTTTGCAGCGCTAGTTGGCCGCATGGCTGCCACTCCCTGTCTCAACGGCCGGGGGTGCTCAAGTTCCCGCCCTCCGGTTCGATAAAGCGGCATCAACAAGAACAAGGGGTGTCCGCGATGTCCTTCGCTATCCTGATTTTTCTGCTGACGCTGCTGGCGGGCGTAGTGTTGTTCATTACCGATGCCGGCGAGGCGGACTACTCCGAGTGAAGCGCCGCGCGGCCGACCAGCCGACTTGAGCGCCGGCGCAAGATGAAAACGGCCTGGCTCCTGCTACACAGGGGCCAGGCCGTTTGTCATGTTGGCCTCAGGCGGTTTGCGCGGCGGGTGCGGGGGCCGGTTTGCGCTGGCTCAGGCTCACCCCAGCCAGGATCAGGCCGCCGCCCACCCAATGGTAGGGGTGGATGGTTTCGCCCAGCATCGCGCTGGCCATCAGCGCGGTGAACAGCGGCAGCAGGTTCATGAAGATGGCGGTGCGTTCGCTGCCGATGCGCTGGATGCTGAGCATCCACAGGTAGGCGGCGATCACCGAGGAGCCGATGCCGGCCACCAGCAGCACCGGCACTCCGGCCAGCGGAATCGCCAGGCTGTCGGCGGTGGCGGCCAGCGGCAGCAGCATCAGCACCGCCAGCAGCACCTGGGCGTACAGGTTCAGCCACTGCCCCAGCGGCGGCGCCCAGCGACGGTACAGCAGGCCGTACAGCGCATAGGCGGCGGAGCCCAGCACGATCATGGCATCGCCCGGATTGACGCCGTGCTGCAGCAGGAACAGCGGGTTGCCGGCACCCATCAGGTAGCACACGCCAGCCAGTGACAGCAGCACGCCGGCGGCGGCCGCGGCGCTGATCGGCTGGCGGAAGAACGCCGCCCCCAGCAGCAGCCCCAGCAGCGGAATCACCGCGGTGAACACCCCCATATTGGTGGCGGTGGTGAGGTGGGCGGCGTAGTAGGCCAGGCTCTGCGTGGCCACCATGCCCAGCAGTGCCAGCACCGCCAGCTGCGGCAGGTGGCGGCGCAGCTGCGCGCGTGCGCGCCACAGCGGGCGGGCGAACAGCGGGGTCATGACGATGCAGGCCAGCAGCCAGCGGTACAGCGAGATTGCCGCCGGGTCGAACACGGCGGCAGCGGCCTTGGACGCCACGGTATTGGCCGACCAGATCAGTACGGCCAGCAGGGGAAACAGGGTAGCCATCACGGCCTCCAGCAATTGCACTGCCGACAGTGTAAGGCTGTCTGTTTAGTGACATATAATGCAAACCAGACAAAACAATGCCGGACTTCCGACAAGCGAAAGCCTGCCATGCCCGAACTGCCGTTCAGCGCCGTGGATTTGTCCCTGCCGCCGCCGGCGCCGCTGACCTTCCGTTACGAAAAATACCCGGCCGATACCGAGTTCGACTGGCACCGCCACCCGTGGGGCCAGCTCAACCGCATCAGCCTGGGGCTGCTGGAACTGCAGCTGCCGCAGCGCACGTTGGCCGCACCGGCGGAATACCTGGTGTGGATTCCGCCGGAGCTGCCGCATGCGGCGCACATCCGCCAGTCGCTGGATTACGTGTCGGTGTACGTGGCCGCGGCCCAGGCCGCCACCTTGCCATCCCAGCCCTGCCTGATCGCGCAGACGCCGCTGATCCGCGCCTTGCTGGATGACTTCTGCCAGCGCGGCGTTACCCGCCTGCAGGACGAATGGGATGTCAGCCAGGCACAGCTGCTGCTGCAGCGCCTGCGCCAGGCGGGCAGTGTGGACGACTACCTGCCGGACAGCGACGACCGCCTGCTGCGGCCCATCCTGCTGGCGATGCGGGCGCAGCCTGGCGACGACACCACGCTGGCGGCATGGGCGCGGCGGGTGCACAGCACCGAGCGCACGCTGGCGCGGCGCTTTCAGCAACTGCTGGGCATGAACTTCGTGCAATGGCGCAGCCGGCTGCGGCTGCTGCAGGCGCTGGCGTGGCTGAAGCAGGGGCGGACGGTCAGCGACATCGCCGCCGGGCTGGGCTATGCCACGCCGTCCGCCTTCATCGCCATGTTCGTCAAGCAGACCGGCATCACCCCGGAGCGCTACCGCCGCCAGTTGCTGGCGGAGGCGCCCCTCAACTGACAGGATGCATGCAATGAAATACTGGATCGCGGCGGCGCTGGGTCTGCTGGCCTTGCCGGCAGCGGCGTCGCCGAGCAGCATCAGCTGCCGCGTGGTGGCGGTATTGGATGGCGATACCCTCAAGTGCCTGGCCGACTGGCGCGAAATCACCGTACGGCTGGGGCAGATCGACGCCCCTGAAAAGGCGCAGGCGTACGGCCAACGTGCCAAGTACGCGCTGGCGGCCCGCGTCTTCGGCCGCAACGTGACCCTGGAGCGGCAGGAGCAGGACAAGTACGGGCGCCTGGTGGCGCGGGTGCTGCTGGACGGCATGGATATCAACCAGCAGCAGCTGCGGGACGGCTGGGCCTGGGTGTACCGCCAGTACGCCAAGGACGCCGCCTACTATGGCGCCGAGCGCGAGGCGCGCGTTGCCAGTGCCGGCCTGTGGGCGGATGCCAGGCCGATTCCGCCGTGGGAGTGGCGCCGTGGTGCCAGGGTTGGCCGCACGCCGCCGGCGCTGCCGGATGCCCCGGCGACCGTGCCGGGTGCCGCGCCGGCGGCGGCGAACTGGAGTTGTGGCAGCAAGCAGCGCTGCAGCCAGATGCAGAGTTGCGACGAGGCACGCTACTACCTGCAGGTGTGCGGTGTGGCGCGGCTGGATGCCAACAAGGATGGCGAACCATGCGAGGCGCTGTGCCGCTAGCGCGGCTTGGCCTGCGCTGAAGCGTTGCCTGTTGAGCCGCAGCGCGCGGCATGGCGGGCCGGCATCTTGTTGGTTCGCTGCGTTGGCGCCGGCAGGCGGCGCTGGCGGTGTGTGTGATGCACTGCAGAGGAAGGTGCGTGCAATGACGGCAATAAAAAAAGCCCACCAGCTGGTGGGCTTTTTTTGTGGGGCAGCACGGCCGGCGCTTGGCGATGCTTTGCCGCGGCGACGCTGTCCGGCTATTTACGCGTCCGGCACGTTCATCGAGTTGATGCTGAAGCCAGCGTCAACGTAGGTGATTTCACCGGTGATGCCGGAAGACAGGTCCGACAGCAGGAAGGCGGCGGTGTTGCCCACTTCCTCGGTGGTGACGTTGCGGCGCAGGCAGGACTGGCCGGCAGCGATGCTCAGCAGTTTGCCGAAGCCGGAGATGCCGGCGGCCGCCAGGGTCTTGATCGGGCCGGCGGAAATGCCGTTCACGCGGATGCCGTCCTTGCCCAGGCTGGCGGCCATGAAGCGTACCGAGGCCTCCAGGCTGGCCTTGGCCAGGCCCATCACGTTGTAGTTCGGGATCGCCCGTACCGCGCCCAGGTAGGACAGGGTCAGCAGCGCTGCATTGCGGCCTTCCATCATCGGGCGTGCGGCCTTGGCCAGCGCCGGGAAGCTGTAGGCGGACACATCATGTGCGGTCTGGAACGCTTCGCGGGACAGGGCGTCGAGGAAGTCGCCTTCCAGCGATTCGCGCGGGGCGAAGGCAATGGCATGCACCAGGCCGTCCAGGCCGTCCCAGGACTTGCCCAGGTCGACGAACAGCTGGTTGATTTCTTCGTCGTTCTGCACGTCGCAGCGGAATACCTGGCTGCTGCCGAAGTCGGCGGCCATTTCGCGCACGCGGTCTTCCAGCTTGTCGACAACATAGGTGAACGCCAGTTCGGCGCCTTCACGGTGACAGGCTTGTGCGATGCCGTAGGCAATGGAACGATTGGAAATCATCCCGGTGATCAGAATCTTTTTGCCTTGCAGGAAACCCATATTGAATCCTCTTCAATCCGATTTAGCGCGGCATTATAACCAGCAATTGTCGGACAGTCTTGTTTCTCTGTGTTGGCGGCCAATAGACGCACCGGGATGAGGGTTGCCGCCCATGGGGTGAGTTGTTAACATCGCCAATCATTAAATAATCGACATCCCATCGAGAGGACTACTCCATGAGCAGCGAGCTGATTCTGCACGTAACCGACGATTCCTTTGAGCAGGACGTTCTGAAAGCAGAAGGTCCGGTACTGGTGGATTACTGGGCTGAGTGGTGCGGTCCGTGCAAGATGATCGCCCCGATCCTGGACGATGTGGCCAAGGAATACCAGGGTCGCCTGACCATCGCCAAGCTGAACATCGACCAGAACGAAGCCACCCCGCCGAAGTTCGGCATCCGCGGCATTCCGACCCTGATGCTGTTCAAGAACGGCGAAGTGGCCGCCACCAAGGTGGGCGCACTGTCCAAGACCCAGCTGATCGAATTCCTGAACGCGCAGCTGTAAGCGGCGGCGTTGTGGCCCGGCAGCGGCGGTGACGGGTCACAGGCAGGCATCTGGCATTGACAGCTGCCTGCGGTTCCACTATCTTCACGATAGTCCTTACGAGCGGCTCTGGCCGCTCGATTCATATGCAGCATCCCTTCACGTATTTTCCCGAACGGCGCCCGCGCCGCACACTGTGACACAAACGTCCGACACCGCACACACTATGCATCTCTCTGATCTTAAGCGTACGCATGTCAGCGAACTCGTCGAGATGGCCATTGCCAACGAGATCGATGCCGCCAGCCGCTTGCGCAAGCAGGACCTGATCTTTGCGCTTCTGAAAAACCAGGCCAAAAAAGGCGAAAGCATTTACGGCGAAGGTACGCTGGAAGTGCTGCCGGACGGTTTCGGTTTCCTGCGCAGCCCGGATTCGTCGTACCTGGCCGGGCCGGATGACATCTATGTCAGCCCGTCGCAGATCCGCCGCTTCAACCTGCACACCGGCGACACCATCGAGGGCGAGATCCGCACCCCGAAAGAGGGCGAGCGCTACTTCGCGCTGGTGAAGGTGGACAAGGTCAACGGTGGCCCGCCGGAGCAGGCCAAGAACAAGATCCTGTTCGAGAACCTGACGCCGCTGTTCCCGACCGAGCGCCTGAACCTGGAGCGCGACATCCGCGGCGAGGAAAACATCACCAGCCGCCTGATCGACCTGATCGCGCCGATCGGCAAGGGTCAGCGCGGCCTGCTGGTGGCACCGCCGAAGTCCGGCAAGACCGTGATGCTCAAGCACATCGCCCACGCCATCACCAGCAATCATCCGGAAGTGGAGATGATCGTGCTGCTGATCGACGAACGCCCGGAAGAGGTGACCGATATGCAGCGTTCGGTGAAGGGCGAAGTGGTGTCCTCCACCTTCGACGAACCGGCTACCCGCCACGTGCAGGTTGCCGAGATGGTGATCGAGAAGGCCAAGCGCCTGGTGGAACACAAGAAGGACGTGGTGATCCTGCTGGACTCCATCACCCGCCTGGCCCGCGCCTACAACACCGTGATCCCGGCTTCCGGCAAGGTGCTGACCGGTGGCGTGGACGCCAACGCGCTGCAGCGCCCGAAGCGTTTCTTCGGCGCCGCCCGTAATATCGAAGAAGGTGGCTCGCTGACCATCATCGCTACCGCGCTGGTGGATACCGGCTCGCGCATGGACGATGTGATCTACGAGGAATTCAAGGGTACCGGCAACATGGAAATCCACCTCGACCGCCGCATGGCGGAAAAGCGGATCTTCCCGGCCATCAATATCAATCGTTCCAGTACCCGCCGCGAAGAGCTGCTGATTCCGCAGGAACAGCTGCAGCGCATCTGGGTGCTGCGCAAGCTGCTGTACCCGATGGACGACCTGGAAGCGATGGAGTTCATGCTCGACAAGCTGCGGGCAACCAAGTCCAACCTGGCGTTCTTCGATTCGATGCGCCGCTAAGGCTTTACGGTTACCGTTCCAGACGCCAGGCCATCCGGTCTGGCGTTTGTTTTTTCAGGAGGGCGGGCATGGATCCCGTATGGCGTTTCTTGCTGGATTTCGACGGGTACGCCGCCATCGGCACGGTGGCGTTCGCCATCTCCGGCTACCTGCTGGGGGTGCGCAAGCACCTGGACCTGCTGGGCATCATCATCGTCACGCTGCTGACGGCGATCGGCGGCGGCATCATCCGCGACGTACTGGTTGGCCGCATGCCGCAGGTGTTCCTGGGTAATACCAGCCTGGTGATCATCACCGGTGCCATGCTGTTTGCGCTGGCGGCGCGGCTGCACAAGCGCGAATACGAGGTGCTGACGCGGCTGTTCATCATCGCCGACTCCATCGGCCTGGTGGCGTTCAGCCTGGCTGGTGCCAAACTGGGAGTGGAGTACCACATCAATGCCTTTGGCGTGATCCTGCTGGGTTTCGTCACCGCGGTGGGCGGCGGCATCGTGCGCGACATGATGGTGAACGAGGTGCCGTTCATCCTGCACAAGGACTTCTACGGCACGGTGTCCATCCTGGTGGCGACGGTGCTGTATGTGCTGGCCGAGCTGGGCTGGGATCACCTGATTGCGGTGCAGCTGGTGTTTGCCTGCGGCGTGGCGCTGCGCCTGCTGGCGCACTGGAGCGAACTGACGCTGCCCAAGATCGCCAGTCGCAGCAAGGGTTAACGGACATGGACATGGCACAAGACGCAGACAGGATGGCGCAGTGGCTGGCCGGCTTCGCCGGGCTGGCGGTGGCCGACGAAGAAGGGCTGGGCCAGCGCCAGCCGCCGGCCAAGGCCGCGGCGGTGCTGGTAGCGCTGCACTGGCAGGCCGGCGCCTGGCAGATCCTGCTGACGCGGCGCACATCGCACCTGCGCAGCCATGCCGGGCAGATCAGCTTTCCCGGCGGCCGCATCGAGCCGGAAGACGGCAGCGCCGAGGTCGCCGCGCTGCGCGAAGCGGAAGAAGAGGTTGGCCTGCCGCCGGCGCTGGTGCGGGTGGTAACCGCGCTGCCGCATTACGACACGGTGACCGGCTACCGCGTGACGCCGGTGCTGGCGCTGCTGACCGCGCCATTCGAACCGAGGCCGTCGCCGCAGGAGGTGGCCGAGGTGTTCTCGCTGCCGCTGGCGCTGGCGCTGAACGAAGCTGCCTACGAGCGCCACCCGTACGTGCGCGATGGCGTCGCCGGCCACTACTACGCGCTGCGCTACGGCGACTACTTTATCTGGGGCGCCACCGCCGCCATGCTGCGGCGCCTGGCGCGGCATCATGCGGCCAACCTTTGAGTGGGCGACCGGGTCGATACCGCATCGCTACAGTCCGGGCCTGACGGCGGCGTGAAGACCGCGTGCCGGTTCGGGAGGCATGGCGGCGGCAGCGAGCTGCAGCAGCCGGCGTGAGCCATCGTGCGCCGTCTGCCGGAGCCGCCCACGTTGGCCGCACTCGGCTGCGGCCAAGGTGTGGCAGGGCAGATGGCGATGCGCCGCCACCTGCCGCGGTGCTGGCTGCTTACGCCAGCAGCTTGCGCTCGCTCTTGCCGTATTTCAGCGATTTCTCGTCCGGCAGCATCAGCCCGGTCTGCTCGTCGCGCCCCTGCAGGATGAAGCGCGGCTTGGCGGTGCCCAGCTGGGCGGCCGCCAGCTGGCTGTTGGCGCCGATCTCGCCTTTCTTCAGCCGGTTGACGATCAGCCCCAGCGCGGTGTCGCGGAAATCGCGCAGCATCCAGGCATCGCCATCGCTGTCGCCGGCCACCAGCACCGGGCCGTAGCCCTTCTGTGCCACCAGCACGTTCTGGATGCCGACCGTCTTGCCCGGCCCCCAGTTGAAATGCCAGCCGGGCTGGTAGTCGGCGCTGTACTTGCCGTCCTGCATCGCCAGCCGCAGCCCGATCACGTTCTCCGGCGGCACGCCGTAGCCGTAGCTGGGGTGGCCGGCGAACACGCGCACCACGTCGTCGATGGAGGCAGTGCTGACGTAGACATCGATGCCGTTGGCGCGCAGCGTCTGCATCAGCGCGCGGACTTCCTCGTGGATGCGGATGCCGTGGAAATGGCTGGCCACCACCACACCGGTCTTGCCCGGCAGGCTTGCCGGACTCTGGTACTTCACCTTGCGCAGCGCGTCGCCAAGGTCGTAGTTGTTCGACGCCTCGGCCATCGCCTGCAGCTCGGCGCGGCTCATGTTCTTGTAGAAATAGATGATCCACTTGTAGCCGATTTCCAGCGGCTGGCTGTCACAGATGGCGTCGTACATGAAGTACAGCTTGGCGCGGAAATCCTTGAACTGGTCGCTGGCCTGGATCTCCTCCAGGCTCTTGCTGCCGGCCAGGCCCTGGTAGTTGGCGTGCAGCCAGCGGTAGTCGGCTTCCACGTCGGCGGCCAGGTCTTCCATGCTCACCGGCTTACCGTCCACCGTGGTGTAGTCCTTGATGAACTGGCCCTTGGGCACATCCTTCCACATTACCGCCACGAACTCGTCCGGCGTCAGCTTGTACTGCAGATGGTTGATCTGGTACATCAGCAGCGCTTCTTCGCAGTCGTTCATGATGCAGGTGTTGTCCCAGTCGAACACCGCGTACGGGCGCTTGTCGGCGCGGTAGCCTGCGCTTTGCACGCCGTAGTCGTCGATCACCGCCTGGATGCGGCGGGCGTTGAGCGGCGACCAGCGGCCCGGGTCGAGCAAGGTTGGCCGCGTGCCGGCGGACTGGGCATTGGCGCGGCCAGCGGTAAACAACAGCGGGCTGGTGGCGGAGACGGCGGCAAGGGCATTCAGAAACTGGCGACGCTGCATGGCATTCCTCTCTGAGTGAAAGCGGCCGTCCGGCGGACGGCACGCTGGCATCACCGGCGTGGCCGGCAATGTGCGGCATCCTCCGCCAGCCGTGGGCGCCTTGGGCGCGGCAGATGGCGGGCAGGGGTGGTGTGCTGATGCTAGGTATAAAAACACAAAAACGCAAATTTACACAAAAAAACACAAAATCGACCGCCGGCCAGCCGGCAGGCGCCCATCGTGCTTGACAGCGGCGGCGGCCATTTCACAATGCAGGCTCGGCATTCAATTCAATTGCAGGAAGCAGCATGTGGCAGCAAGAGCGTTACCAGCGCATCCGCGCACTGTTATCCACCTTGCAGCGGGTCAGCACCGAGCGGCTGATGGTGGAGCTTGATGTCTCGCGCGAAACCGTGCGCCGCGACCTGGCGGCGCTGGAAGCGCTGGGCGTGTTAAAGCGCATTCACGGCGGCGCCATCCGCGTGGAAGACGAGGCGCCGATTGCCGAGCGCGCGCACAGCAATGTCCGCTTCAAGCGCGAGCTGGCCGGCGCCGCCACCGGCCTGCTGGCGCGCGGGCAAACGCTGTTTGTCGACGCTGGCACCACCACCGCGATTCTGGCCGAGGAGCTGGCGCGGCTGGGCGGCCTGACGGTGATCACCAATTCCTTCGAGGTGGCGCTGACACTGCGTGGCGCGGGCGACGGCGGCGCGGGTAACGAGATCATCGTGCTGGGCGGCAGCATCGGGGAGCGGGCGCCGGCCACGGTGGGGCCGGGCACGGTGGCGGAAATCGGCCGCTACCGCGCCGATCTGGCACTGATTTCGCCCACCGGCATCGATGCCCGCCGCGGCGCATGCAACTACGACCACCGCGAGACGGAAGTGGCGCGCGCAATGGTAGAGCACGCCGGGCAGGTGGTGATCCTGGCCGACTACAGCAAGATCGGCATCGAGAGCCGGGTCAGCTTCTGCCCGCCGCCGCGCATCGACGTGCTGATTACCAACCACAAGGCGCGGGAGCTGCCGGCGCTGGCCGAGCTGGAAGCGCAGGTCGGCCGGCTGCTGTTGGTGTAGTCGCCGGCCTGCTCGCTGTGGCAGCTGGCCGCCATTGGCGGGCGGCAAAATGACAACACCCCGCGGTGGCGGGGTGTTGTGCATTGGCTGGCTGCTGCCGGAGCCGGCGGCTGCGGCCAACGTTTAGCCGGCAAAGCGCATCGACAGATCCACCGCCCGCACGTCCTTGGTGAGCTTGCCGATGGAGATGCGGTCGACGCCGGTGTCGGCGATGGCGCGCACGCTGGCCAGCTCCACGCCGCCGGAGGCTTCCAGCTGGGCGCGGCCGGCGCTCAGGCGCACCGCCTCGCGCATGTCGGCCAGCGACATATTGTCCAGCAGCAGCAGCGTGCAGCCGGCGGCCAGTGCCTCCTGCAGCTCGGCTAGGTTTTCCACTTCCACCTGCAGGCTGACGCCGGCCGGCACCAGCGCGCGGGCGTTGGCCAGCGCGGCGGTGATGCTGCCGGCGGCCATGATGTGGTTTTCCTTGATCAGCACACCGTCGTACAGGCCGATGCGCTGGTTCAGGCCGCCGCCGACGGTGACCGCGTACTTCTGCGCCAGGCGCATGCCCGGCAGCGTCTTGCGGGTGTCGAGGATGCGGGCGCGGGTGCCGGCGATGGCATCCACGTAGCGGCGGGTTTCCGTGGCCACCGCCGACAGCGTCTGCAGCATGTTCAGCGCGGTGCGCTCGGCGGTGAGCAGCGCGCGCGCCGGGCCGCTGATCTCGCACAGGCACTGGTTGGCGCCGACCCGCTCGCCCTCGGCCACCTGCCAGCGCACCTGGCAACGCGCATCCACCTGGCGGAAGGCCTCGTCGAACCAGGCGATGCCGCAGATCACCGCATCCTCGCGGGCGATGACGCGGGCGCTGCCCTGGCTGTCGGCGGCGATCAGCAGCGCGGTCCAGTCCTGCTGGCCGATGTCTTCGGCCAGCGCGTCGCTGACCAGGCGGGAGATGTGGTGGAAGGCGGGAAGCGTGGGCATGAATCGATCATCCTGAACGTAAGGTTGGCCGCATTTTACCGCGATTGCCGCGCCGCCGCGCCTGCTGGCTGGCCGGTGGCGCTGTTATCATGCCGCAGGCGGCGGGTGGCCGCGTATTCGAGGCGAGAGGGAACCATGAATTTCGTGGCCGGTCAGTTTCCGCTATGGGCGTTGTGGAGCGGCAATGCGCTGGCGCTGGGGCTGCTGGCGCTAGCGGCCACGCGCGTGCGCTGGCGGGCGCTGGAAGCCCGCGCCGTCAACGCCTGGCTGGGTGCCTGCGTGGTGTTGCTGGGCTTCTGGCTGGGGCGGGCCGGGCTGGAACCGGGGCTGAGTTTCCACCTGCTGGGCGCCACGGTGTTCACGCTGCTGATGGGGCCGTGGCTGGCGCTGCTGGCGCTGGCGGCGGTGCTGCTGGGGCTGGCGGCCGGCGGGCAGCTGGAATGGCCGGCGCTGGGGCTCAACTACGGGCTGAGCCTGCTGCCGGGGGTGGCGCTGACCGCGCTGCTGCTGCGGCTGGCGCAGCGCTACTTTGCGGCCAACGTGTTCGTGTACGTGTTCGTGAACGCGTTTCTCGCCGGCGCGGCCGGCATGCTGCTGGCGGCGCTGTGCGGGCTGGCGGCCTTGGCGCTGGCCGGCGCCTACCCGCTGGCGTATTTGCTGGAAAACGCCTTGCCATACTATGTTTTACTGGCCTGGTCCGAGGCGTTCACCAGCGGGCTGGTGCTGGCGATCCTGATCGTGTACCGGCCGCACTGGGTGGCCACGTTCGATGATGCCCGCTATCTGGACCAGCAGTAGCGGCCGACAACAAGAGGGGACTGACATGCAGTTTGCGTTCTGGGCGGTATTGGCCGCGGCGGTGCTGCCGCTGCTGTGGGCGGCGGTGGCGAAATCCGGCGGCGGCTTCGACAACCATGCGCCGCGCGCCTATCTGGACAAGCTGACCGGCTGGCGGCTGCGCGCGCAGTGGGCGCAGCAGAATGCCTGGGAGGCGCTGACGCCGTTTGCCGCCGCGGTCATCATCGCCACCCTGCAGCGGGTGCCGCCGGAGCGCATCGATGCCGCGGCGCTGGTATTCCTGCTGGCGCGGCTGGCGCACGGCTTCTGCTACGTGGCCGACAAGGCGGCGTTGCGCTCGCTGATGTGGCTGCTGGGCTTCGGCACCGTGGTGTACCTGTTCCTGCTGGCGGCGCAGCTGCTGTAAGGCTGCCGCGGGCGGTGCACGGCATGCGGCCAACCTGCGCCGCAAGGGAGCGATCGTGCGCAAGCGATCCCCCTGGCGGCGGGATTAGCCGTCCGCGGCCTCATAGAAGGTGACCAAATTGCCATCCGGGTCGAGGATCGCGAACTCGCTGTTGCCCCAGGGCTTGACGGCAAGCGGAGCATTGGGATGCACGATGCCCAGCGAGCTGCAGCGCTGATACAGCTGCGCGATGGCGCGCACCTGGAGCCTGCAACCGGTGGCCTTGGGGATGCTGGCATCCGCGCACGCCCAGAAATGAATACTGACCGCGCCATTGCGGACGATGCCGTACTCCCCCTGGGCGGCGTAGACCGCGGTGAAGCCCAGTGCGGACACAAAGAAGTCGATGCTGCGCAGGATGTTCAACGACGCCAGGACCGGCGTGGCATCCACGAACTGAACTGACTCGGACATGACGTTCCTTTGCTGGCTGCCCCCGGGGTTGGCCGCAGGCGCTTGCGGGGCGGGGGTTACAGCACGATCGGTTCCGGCTCCAGCTCCACGCCGTAACGTTCGCGCACCGTGTCGCGCACCTTGTTGGCCAGTGCCCACATCTGGCTGCCGCTGGCATGGCCGTGGTTGACCAGCACCAGCGCCTGGCGCGCGTGCACGCCGGCATCACCATCGCGGTAACCTTTCAGCCCGGCCTGGTCGATCAGCCAGCCGGCGGCCAGCTTGACGCGGCCATCGGGCTGCGGATAGTGCGGCAGCGCGGGAAAGCGCGCCAGCAAGGCGTCTGCCGTCTCGCGGCTGACCAGCGGGTTCTTGAAGAAGCTGCCGGCATTGCCGAGCGTGGCCGGGTCCGGCAGCTTGCTCTGGCGGATGGCGATCACCGCGGCGCTGACCTGCTGCGCGGTCGGCGCCTCGCCGGCGCCCATGGCTTGCAGCTGCTGCTGGATGTCGCCGTAGCCGATGCGCGGCTGGAAGCGGCGCTGCAGGCGGAAGCGCACCGCGGTCACCAGCAGCTGGCCGGCCAGCTGCTGCTTGAACACGCTGTCGCGGTAGGCAAAGCGGCAGTCGGCGTTGTCCAGCACTCGCTCGCAGCCGCCGTGGCGCAGGTCGGCACACACCACCTGTGCCAGGTGGTCTTTTACTTCCACGCCGTAGGCGCCGATGTTCTGGATCGGGCTGGCGCCGACGGTGCCGGGAATCAGGCTGAGGTTTTCCAGCCCGCTCCAGCCCTGTGCCAGCGTGTATTGCACGAAGTCGTGCCAGTTCTCGCCGGCGGCGGCCTCCACCAGCACGCTGTCGCCGTCGTCGGCCAGCAGGCGGATGCCGCGCAGCGCCACCTTGATCACCAGGCCGGGGTAGTCGCGGGTGAACAGCAGGTTGCTGCCGCCGCCCAGCCACAACACCGGGCCGCGCTGGAAAATATCGCTGGTCAGCAGCGCCGGCAGCTGGGCGAGGTCTTCCAGTACGCAGAAGTTGGCCGCATTGACGGGCATGCCGAAGGTGTTGAGTTCGCGCAGCGGGTAGTTGGGGTGCAGTACGGGGTTCATTCGGTCTTTCACGCAGTTTGACGGTGCAGCCGTTGCTGGCTGACGCGCGACAGATAGCTTACCAGCAGCAGGCCGGCGGCGCTCAGGCTGATCACCAGCGCCGCCCAGAAGCCATGCACCCCCATCTGCGGCGACCCCAGCCCCAGCCAGGCGCCCAGCAGCAGGCCGCAGCCCCAGAACGACACGATGTGGATCAGCATCGGCGTGGTGGTGATCTTGTAGCCGCGCAGCGCGCTGGAGGCGATGGTCTGCATCGCGTCGGTCAGCTGGTAGAAGGCGGCGAACAGCATCAGCGTGCCGCCCAGCGCGATCACCGCCGGGTCGGCAGTGTACAGCTGCATGATGCTGTGGCGGTCCAGCAGCACCCACAGCATGGTGAGGCAGGCCAGCGCCAAGCCCAGCGCCAGGCTGACGCCGCATACCAGCCGCGCCTGGCGGTAGTCGCCGGCGCCCACGCTTTGGCCGACGCGGATGGTGGCGGCGGTGCCGATGCTTTGCGGGATCATGTAGATCACGCTGGAGAAGTTGATTACCGTCTGGTGGGTGGCCACCACGGTGGTGCCCAGCTTGGCGATCAGCAAGGCGATGAAGGAAAACAGGCTGACTTCCACGAAGAACGACAGGCCGATCGGCAGCCCCAGCTTGAGGAAGGCCGGGAAGCGCCGCCACTGCGGCGCGACGAAGCGGCCACACAAGCCGTAGGGGCGGAACGCCTGGTGGTGCTTGATGTACAGGAACAGTGCGCTGGCATTGAAGATGAACACCATGCCGGTGGCCCAGCCGCAGCCGGCGCCGCCCAGTGCCGGCAGGCCGAACAGGCCGTGGATCAGTGCGTAGTTGAGCGGGATGTTCAGCAGCAGCCCGGCCACACTCACCACCATCAGCGGGCGGGTGTGGCCCAGGCTGGAGGCGAACGCGCCCAGCGCGCGGTGCAGGATGGCGGCCGGCATGCCCATGGCGGCGCCATCGATGAACAGCATCGCCTTGTCTTCCACGCTGGCGGGCAGCTCCAGCCACAGCCGCAGCGCCGGCTGCACCGCCAGCATCAGCAGCGCGCCAAAAATGCCCAGCAGCAGGCCGAACCACAAGCCCTGGCGCGCGGTGTCGCCCAGCGTGGTGGTTTCGCCCTGGCCATGTTGCTGCGCCAGAATCGGGTTCAGTGCCGCCGCCACGCCGATCAGCGTGACATACACGGTAACGAACACGCTGGCGCCCAGCGACACCGCCGCCAGATCGTCGGTGCTGACGCGGCCGGCCATCACGGTATCGACAAAGCCGGTGGCCACCTGCGCGATCTGCGCCACCATCATCGGCAGCGCCAGCTGGATCAGCAGCAGGGTCTCGTGGCGCAGGGTGCGCCACGGGCTACGGTTCAATTCAAACAGCATGGGAAATACCGGCGGGCAAAAAGAGCGCCATTATAAGCGCGCTTTGCCGCTGGCAAGCCCCGCTTGGCCGCAGGGTGTAATGCGGTGTCGCTTCAGTCGAAATGCGCCGGCGGGTCGCAGCGCAGGTGGCAGCTGATGATCAGTTCGTTGCCGAAGCGGGCATTGATGTTCAGCGCCTCGGTCAGGGTCAGGTCGTCGATGGTCAGCGTGCCCTGCTGCAGGGTGATGTCGAGATTGCGTTCGGTGGCGTAGGCGGCCAGTTCGGTGAGGCGGGGCTTGTGCGTGCCGGCCAGTGCGCGGGCGGTGAGGGTGCCGCGCAGTGCCGGGGTGGCGGTTTGCGGGGCGGTGTTGAAGTCGGTGTAGCGGTCTTCTTGGCAGTCGTACATGGCAGTCTCCGTAGCGTGGTGCGCGCCCGGTGGAAAGCCGAGCGACGCTTTAGCAGAATTTCGATGGCGCCCTGCAAGTTGTCGATTAACTCGGCGCGTGAAGCTGTTGCCCATTCCGGCTGCTGCAATGCAAAAACCCGCTGTGACCAGTAAAGGGCAGCAGCGGGTTAGGCGGTGCGCTCTTAGCTGGTATTTATCAGGCGCCCGCAAGCAGCAAAAATCGGCGCAAGCCAGAAAATTAGAGCACCGCGCCCACGCTGTCAAGCATGACTATGGCACGATGCTGGAGACTGAGGCCGGTATCGGGCTATAATCCGGCGCTCAAGTCCATCACGGCATGCGCCGCGCAGCTGCCACCTCCAGATACCATTCCCATGATCCGCAAACTGTTCAGTCGCGTTTTCGACTTGTCGGGCAACCGTGCCACCGCCAACAAAACCAAACCACGAGTACTGTCGCTGGCTCAACACGGCGTGCGCCGCGACGGCCTGAGTGGCGCCGCGCTGCGCGTGGTGTCGCGCCTGCAGGAAGGCGGCCACGCGGCCTATGTGGTGGGCGGCGCGGTGCGCGACCTGCTGCTGGGCGTCACGCCCAAGGATTTCGACATCGCCACCAGCGCCACGCCGGAAGAGGTGCACCACCTGTTCCGGCGCTCGCGCATCATCGGCCGCCGCTTCCGCATCGTGCACGTGATGATGGGGCCGGAGACCATCGAGGTGACCACCTTCCGTGGCGGCGAAGTGGGCAAGACCAGCGACAGCGGCCGCATCATGGCGGACAACACCTACGGCAGCCAGTCCGAGGATGCGCAGCGCCGCGACTTCACCGTCAACGCGCTGTTCTACAACCCGACCGACGAAACCATCATCGACTACCACCACGGCGTGAAGGACCTGCACGCCAGGAAGCTGGTGATGATCGGCCAGCCGGCGCGCCGCTACCAGGAAGACCCGGTGCGCATGCTGCGCGCGGTGCGCCTGGCGGCCAAGCTGGGTTTCGACATCGACGAGCACACCCGCAAGCCGATCGCCGCGCACGCCATGCTGCTGAAGAACGAGCCGCCGGCGCGGCTGTTCGACGAGCTGCTCAAGCTGCTGCACTCCGGTCATGCTTATGCCTGCCTGCAGAAGCTGCGCGACGAAGGGCTGTCGCGCGGTATCTTCCCGCTGCTGGACGCGGTGCTGGACGAGGACGGCGGCGAAGCCTTCCTCAAGCTGGCGCTGGCCAATACCGACGAGCGCGTGCGCGCCGACAAGCCGGTGTCGGTGGGCTTCATGTTGGCCGCATTGCTGTGGGCGCAGGTCAACAACCGCTGGCAGGCGTATATCGCGCGCGGCGAGAAATCGCTGCCGGCGCTGATGCTGGCGATGGCCGAGGTGGAAACGCTGCAGGACAACGATTTCGCCATTCCGCGTCGTTTCTCCGCCACCATGCGCGAGATCTGGTCGCTGCAGCCGCGCTTCGAAAGCCGCAACGGCGCGCGCCCGTTCCGCTTCCTAGAGCAGCCGCGCTTCCGCGCCGCCTTCGATTTCTACAGCCTGCGCGCCGAAGTGGGCGAGGTGCCCAAGCACATGGTGCAGTGGTGGGCGGAGTTCCAGGATGCCGATCACACCGAGCGCCAGGCGCTGATCACTGAAGCCGCGGCCAAGGAACCGGCCGAGGGTGGTGATGCGCAGCGCAAGAAGCGCCGCCGCCGCAAGAAGCCGGCCCGCCCGAGCGAGGGGGGCGACGCGTGAAGCGGGCAGTGATCGCGCTGGGTAGCAATCTGGAAAACCCGGCAGCACAGATCGAGGCGGCGCTGGCCGCCATTTCTGCTTTACCGGGGGTGCATTTGCTGCGCCGCTCGGCCTGCTACCGCACTGCACCGGTGGGCTATGCCGAGCAGCCGGACTTCATCAATGCGGTGTGCGAGGTGGAAAGCGCGCTGGCGCCGGCCGAGCTGTTGGCCGCCTTGCTGCGGCTGGAGCAGGATTTCGGCCGCGTGCGCACCTTCCGCAACGCGCCGCGGGTGCTGGACCTGGACCTGCTGCTGGTGGAAGGCGTCAGCCAGCAGGACGAATTCCTGACGCTGCCGCACCCGCGCATGCACGAGCGCGCCTTTGTGATGCTGCCGCTGGCGCAGATGGCGCCCGAGTGGCAGATCGGCACGCTCGGCACGGCCGCCGACATTGCGGCCAACCTTGACGCCAGCGGTGTCACCCGCCTGGATTGAGCTTTGTTGCAGGAGAACATCTGATGTCGCACTTGCGTTACGTGGTGGTGGAAGGGCCGATCGGCGCCGGTAAATCGCAGCTGGCGCGCCGCCTGGCCGAGCACTGGTCGGTGCGCCTGCTGGCCGAGGCGCCGGAGCAGAATCCGTTCCTGGAGCGTTTCTACCGTCAGCCGCCGTACCATGCGCTGGCCACGCAGCTGTCGTTTCTGATGCAGCGCGCCGACGCCGCGCACGGCATGCTGCATGGCGATCTGCTGGCCGCGCCGCTGGTGTCGGACTTCCTGTTCGACAAGGACGAGCTGTTTGCCAGCAAGACGCTGGATGCCGACGAGCTGGCCATCTACCGCCGCGTGGTGCAGCGCTTCCTGCCGGAATACCCGGTGCCGGATCTGGTGATCTACCTGCAGGCCTCGGCCGCTACCGTGGCTGACCGCCTGGCGGCGCGTGCGGCCAACTCGGCGCTGCCGCCGATGCCGGAAGGCTATGTGCAGCGTATGCACGAAGCCTACAGCGCCTTCTTCCATGGCTATGAGGCGGCACCGCTGCTGATCGTGAATACCGACAACCTCGATCTGGTTGAAGGCACAGAAGATTTCGAGCTATTGTTGCGCTGCATCACCGAGATGCGTGGTCAGCGCAGTTACTTCAACAAGGGGCTCTGAACCCGGTGCGCGACCGCAGCCACAAGCGGCGTTTCGCCACTGGAAGCAACGAGGACACACAAAAAAATGAAAGTCACCGTCAATACGCTGCAGCAGATGGCAGCGGAAGGTCAGAAGATCGCCATGCTGACCTGTTACGATGCCAGTTTTGCCACCCTGCTGGATGAAGCCGGGGTCGACATCCTGCTGATCGGCGACTCGCTGGGCATGGTGATGCAGGGCGAGGACTCCACCCTGCCGGTGTCCATGCCGGAAATGGAATACCACACCCGCTGTGTGGTGCGCGGTGCCAAGCGCGCCATGGTGCTGGCCGACATGCCGTTCGGCAGCTACCAGGAAAGCCCGGCGCAGGGCTTTGCCAATGCTGCGCGCCTGATGCAGGCCGGCGCCCACATGGTGAAGATCGAAGGCGGCGCCTTCATGGCCGACACCGTGCGCTTCCTGGTGCAGCGCGGCGTGCCAGTGTGCGCGCACATCGGCCTCACCCCGCAGTTCGTGAATACCTTCGGCGGCTACAAGGTGCAGGGCAAGAGCGAAAGCGATGCCGAACGCCTGCTGGCCGACGCCCGCGCGCTGGCCGACGCCGGCGCCAGCCTGGTGCTGATGGAATGCGTGCCGGCCACGTTGGCCGCACGCATCAGCGCCGAGATCGGCGTGCCCACCATCGGCATCGGCGCCGGCCCGGATGTGTCCGGCCAGGTGCTGGTGATCTACGACGTGCTGGGCGTGTACCCGGGCAAGAAAGCCCGCTTCGTGAAGAACTTCATGGCCGAGGCGCAGAGCATCCAGGGTGCCGTCGCCGGCTACGTATCCGCGGTGAAGGATGCTTCCTTCCCGGCGCCCGAACACTGTTTCTGAGGTCAGCATGCAAGTTATCCGCAGTATCGCCGAACTCCGCGCCTGGCGCCGCAGCGCCGGCCGTGTCGCCTTTGTGCCGACCATGGGCAACCTGCACGCCGGCCACCTGGCGCTGGTGGCCGAAGCGCGCCAGCGTGCCGACACGGTGGTGGTCAGCATCTTCGTCAACCGCCTGCAGTTCGGCCAGGGCGAGGATTTCGACGCCTACCCGCGCACCTTCGATGCCGACTGCGCCAAGCTGGAAGCCGGCGGGGTGGACGTGCTGTTCTTCCCCGACGAGCGTGAGCTGTACCCGCGCATCAAGCAGGATTTCAACGTCGAGCCGCCGCACATCCAGAACGAGCTGTGCGGCGCCTTCCGCCCGGGGCATTTCCGCGGCGTGGCCACGGTGGTGAGCAAGCTGTTCAATATCGTGCAGCCGGACCTGGCCTGCTTCGGCAAGAAGGACTACCAGCAGCTGCACGTGATCCGTGCCATGGTGGACGACCTGAACATGCCGATCGACATCGTGCCGGTGGATACCGGCCGCGCCGACGACGGCCTGGCGCTGTCGTCGCGCAACGGCTATCTGTCCGCCGACGAGCGTGCCGAGGCGCCGCGGCTGTACCGTAATCTGGCGGCGATTCGCGACGCGCTGCTGGCCGGCGACAGCAACTATGCTGCGCTGGAGAAGACCGCCTGCGACGATCTGGCCGCACACGGCTGGCGCGTGGACTATGTGGAGATCCGCCAGGCCGACAGCCTGGAAATCGCCCATGTCGGCGAGCCGCGGCTGGTGGTGCTGGCCGCCGCGCGGCTGGGCAAGACCCGCCTGATCGACAATATCGAAGTAACGCGCTGATACGCGCCCGAGGAAGACCGCCATGCAGCGTTCCATGCTGAAATCCAAGCTCCACCGTGTCACCACCACCCATGCCGAACTGCATTACATCGGTTCCTGCGCCATCGACGAAAACCTGCTGGAAGCCGCCGATATCAAGGAGTACGAGGAAGTGCAGATCTGGAACGTGACCAACGGCGAGCGTTTTGCCACCTACGCCATCCGCGCCGAACGCGGCTCCGGGGTGATCTCGGTGAACGGCTCTGCCGCACGCCGCGCCGCACCGGGCGACCTGCTGATCATCGCCTCGTTTGCCGCCTACGAAGACAGCGAGCTGGCCAATCATTCGCCCAAGCTGGTGTTCGTGGACGAGCAGAACGTGATCACCGAGCTGAAAGGCGCCACCCCGGTACAGCCGGCCTGAGCCTGCTCCGGCGCACCGAAAAAGCCCGACGCTGTCGGGCTTTTTTCATGTCTGCGGCCAACGTTGGCGAACTGACGTTCGTTTTGTCGCGGCGCTGGCATTTGCGCCGTATCCGGCTATAGTTTTTTGACCGGCTGATCTGACAGGGGAGTGCGCGATGCAAGGAAGATGCCTGTGCGGTGCCGTGCGCTATCGCGTGCGCGGCGAACCCTACCACGTCACGCATTGCCATTGTCTGTCCTGCCGGCTGGCCAGCGGCGCGCCGTTCGTCACCTGGTTCACCGTGCGGGCGCTGGAGCTGGAGTGGCATGGCGAGGTGCGCCACTACCAGTCGTCGATGGGCGTGCAGCGCGGTTTCTGCCCGCGCTGCGGCACCACGCTGAGCTACCGGCACGAGGCGGCGCCGGACGAGATCGACCTCACCGCCGCCACGCTGGAAAACCCGGCGCTGCTGACACCGGAGGATCACACCTGGGTGGAAAGCATGCTGGACTGGGTGCGGCTGCTGCCGCTGTTGCCGCGGCACCGGCGCTACCGCCAGTACGACCGCAGCGCCTGAGCCTGGCTGCCGACTTACAGCAGGGCGCTGGCGGAGACCAGCACGCCGTCCTCGTCGGCGTACAGCCATTGCCCCGGCACGAAATCCACGCCGCCGAAATTCACCGTCAGCTCGCGGCTGCCCTCGTTGCGTTTCACCGATTTCTTCGGGTTGGTGGCCAGTGCGCGCACCCCCAGCGGCAGCGCGTTGATGGCCACCGAGTCGCGGATGCAGCCGTGGATCACCACGCCCTCCCACTGGTTCTTCACCGCCAGCTCGGCGATCTGGTCGCCCAGTAGCGCGCAGCGCAGCGAGCCGCCGCCGTCCACCACCAGCACCTTGCCCTGGCCGGGCTCGCCCAGCACCTCGCGCACCAGCGTGTTGTCCTCGAACAGCTTGAGGGTGACGATCTGGCCGTAAAAGCGCGGCCGGGCGCCGTAGCTGTGCAGCATCGGCTGCAGCACGGCTACCTTGCCTTCGTTGGCGTCGTACAGGTCGGTGGTCAAGAAGGTCATGCTTGCTCCTTTGGGTGGCTCTCTATTGTTGTTGCTGGCCGAAAAAAAACCGCCCCGGGGGGCGGCATGTACATGTATTAGTTGATGCGCAAGGGCACAAACAGCGTACTGTCCTGGCGCCGCACCAGCAGCGCGATATTGCCGTTGGCCGCGGACAGCGCTCGCTCGAAGGAGCGGATATTGCTGATCTCGGTCTGGTTGAGGCCGATGATCACGTCGCCGTTGGTGAGCCCGGCCTGGGCGGCGGCGCCCTGGGCTTTCTGGATCACCAGCCCGCCGCGGATGCCCAGCGTTTCCTTGTCGTCGGCGGTCAGCTCGGCCAGGGTCAGGCCCAGCTTGCCGAACTGGTAGCTCTGCGGCTGCGACGGGGCGGCCGGCTCGCTGGCCTGTGCGGCTTGCTCGGCGGCCAGTTCCGCCAGCGTGGCCTCCACATTCTGCTCGTTACCCTTGCGCCATACCCCCAGCTTGATGCGGGTGCCCGGCGGCTGGTCGCCGACCATGCGCGGCAGGTCACGCGAGTTCTCCACCGTCTGGCCATTCAGGCGCAGGATGATGTCACCGATCTGGATGCCGGAGCGGCTGGCCGGGCCGTTGGGTTCCACCCGCACCACCAGCGCGCCGCGCGGGCGGTCCAGCCCGAACGATTGTGCCAGCTCCTGCGTCACTTCCTGGATGTGCACGCCAAGTTGGCCGCGGCTGACCTTGCCGCTGCTCTTCAGCTGCTCGGCCACTTTCATCGCCAGGTCGATCGGGATGGCGAAGGAAATGCCCATGAAACCGCCGGAGCGGCTGTAGATCTGCGAGTTGATGCCCACCACTTCGCCGCGCAGGTTGAACAGCGGGCCGCCGGAGTTGCCGGGGTTGATCGCCACGTCGGTCTGGATGAAGGGCACATAGCTTTCGTCCGGCAGGCTGCGGCCCTTGGCGGACACGATGCCGGCGGTGACGGTGTTTTCAAAGCCGAACGGGGCGCCGATGGCGGCCACCCATTCGCCCACTTTCAGTGCTTCCGGCGCGCCGATTTTCACGATCGGCAGGTTGGCCGCATCGATTTTCAGCACCGCCACGTCGGTGCGTTTATCGAGGCCCACCAGTTTGGCGCGCAGTTCGCGCTTGTCAGTGAGCATTACCTTGATCTGGTTGCCGCCGGCTACCACGTGGGCGTTGGTCAGGATATAGCCATCAGCAGACAGGATGAAGCCGGAGCCGAACGATACGCTCTCGGAAGGCTGCGGTTCCTGCTGCTGGTTGGGGTTAGGCATGTAGCGGCGGAAGAACTCGTAGAACGGGTCGTCTTCCGGAATCGGGAACGGCAGATCGCTGCTGGGGGTGGACTGGCGCGTCGATTCGGCACGGACCGCCTGGATGTTGACCACCGCCGGGCCTTCGCGCTCCACCAGCTGGGTAAAGTCCGGCAGCAGCATGGCCACGCTGCCGTCCGCCTTGGCCGGCACCGCAACCGGTGCGCCCTTGTCATCCTTGAACAGGGCTTCGATCTTGCCGCAGCCCCCCAGGGCCAGCAGCAGCGCGCTGGCGATGGCCACGCGTGTATAGCTATTCACCTGAAACATCCTTTTTTACAGAAATGGACCCTGCCGTGCCGAGCGGCGACTATCGCGGGCGACGCACGTACCCGGTACGTGGCGACAAAGTCGCAAAAATCAACAGGCAGGGGGCCATCATAGCGGTTTTGCCGGATATTCGCAGAGGTCGACTATCACGCAGCGCTGGCATTCCGGCTTGCGCGCTTTGCACACATAACGTCCGTGCAGGATAAGCCAATGGTGGGCATCGAGTTTGTATTCTGCGGGTACGAAACGTAACAGTTTGTCCTCCACCTCGCGCACGTCCTTGCCCGGGGCGATGCGGGTGCGGTTGGCCACCCGGAAAATATGGGTGTCTACTGCAATGGTAGGCTGTCCGAAGGCAGTATTCAGCACCACGTTGGCGGTTTTGCGGCCAACTCCGGGCAGCGCCTCCAGTGCCTCGCGCGTTTGCGGCACTTCGCCATCGTACTGTTCCACCAGGATGCGGCAGGTCGCCACGGTGTTCTTGGCCTTGGTGCGGAACAGGCCGATGGTCTTGATGTAATCGGACACGCCTTCCTCGCCCAGCGCCAGCATCGCGCGGGCATCGGGCGCCACCTGGAACAGCACGCGGGTGGCCTTGTTGACGCCGACGTCGGTGGCCTGCGCCGACAGCAGCACGGCGATCAGCAGCTGGAACGGGCTGGCGTACTCCAGCTCGGTGGTGGGGTGCGGGTTCTGCGCCTTCAGGCGCTCGAAAATCTGCAGACGTTTGGCGGCGTTCATGATTCGGTGGCGAGGGCGGAAAGGTTGGCCGCAGCGGCGGCAAGGCGGCGTTGGCGCGCGTCCAGCGCATTCTTGGCGGCGATCAGCAGCGCCAGGCCGAGGAAGGCGCCCGGCGGCAGCAGCGCCAGCAGGAACTGGTAGCCGTCCGGCGCCAGCTGCAGCGTCAGCGCGTGGCCGGCACTGCCGAACAGCTTGTCGGCACCAGCCAGCAGCGTGCCCTTGCCGACCAGCTCGCGCAGGCCGCCCAGTACCACCAGCACCGCGGTGAGGCCGAGGCCCATCATGGCGCCGTCCAGCAGCGCTGCGCGCACGCGGTTGCGCGCGGCAAACGCCTCGGCGCGCGCCATCACGATGCAGTTGGTGGTGATCAGCGGAATGAAAATGCCCAGCACCAGGTACAGCTCGTGCAGCCAGGCGTTCATCGCCAGGTCCACGCAGGTGACCAGGGTGGCGATGATCATGATGAGGATCGGGTTGCGGATCTCGCTGGGCACCAGGTGGCGCACGCTGGCCACGGCGGTGCCGGACAGCGCGGTCACCACGGTGGTGGCCAGCCCCAGCGCCAGCGCGTTGACCACGTTATTGCTGATCGCCAGCACTGGGCACAGGCCCAAGAGCTGCACCAGGCCCGGGTTCTGCTGCCACAGGCCGTTGCGGGCGATGCCTTTCCAGTTGCTCATGGGTTTCCTTGCAGCAGTTGCTGGCGATGGTCGCGGAAGTAGCCGGCCACGCGGCCCACCGCGGCGGCCACCGCGCGGGCGGAGATGGTGGCACCGCTGACGTAGTCCAGCGCGCCGCCGTCCTTCTTCAGCTGCCAGCCCGGCGCGGGCGCGGCGCTGCTGCGGCCGCTGAACTGCCGTGCCCAGTCGCTGACGGAGAGGTCGATATAGTCGCCCAGGCCCGGGGTTTCCTTGTGGGCCAGCACGCGTACCCCCTGCAGCTTGCCGTCGGCAGCGATGCCCACCAGCAGCTCGATGCGGCCGCCGTAACCGTTAGGTGCTGCCGCCTCGAACACCACGCCGCTGGGCTGGCCGGCCTTGCGCGCCAGGTAAAGGTTGGCCGCAGGGCGGCCGTTCAGGTACAGCGCGGCGGCCTCCGGCAGTGGCTGGCGGCTGGCGGCCAGATCATTGTCGAACAGCTCGGCCGGCAGCGCCTGCGCCAGCAGCATGGCGCGCGCCGCGTTCTGGTTGGCTTCCACCCGGGCGCGGGTGGCCAGCCAGGTGCCGGCCAGCAGCAGGGTGACGGTGGCAGCGAAAGCCGCCAGGGTGAGGGCGCTGCGCCGCGCCTGGCGCGGGGCGCTACGCACGGCGGCTTCCCTTGTGGCCGAACACCTTGGGTCGGGTGTACTGGTCGATAAAGGGCACGGCGATGTTCATGATCAGCACCGCGAAGGCGATGGCGTCGGGAAAGCCGCCGAACACGCGGATCAGCACCGTCAGCACGCCCACCAGCAGGCCGAAGATCAGCCGCCCGCGCGGGGTGGTGGGGCCGGATACCGGGTCGGTGACGATGAACATCGCCGCCAGCAGGGTGGCGCCGTTGAGCAGGTGGAACAGCGGGCTGGCGAACTGCGCCGGTGCGGCCAACCACAGCGCACCGGCCATGGCGGTGACGCCGGCCAGCATCGCCAGCGGCGTCTGCCACGGAATCAGCTTCTGCTGCCACAGCCACAGACCGCCGGCCAGCCAGCCCAGCGCGATCCACTCACCGCCGGCATTGCCGAACTGGCCGAAGCGCGCGCCGCTCAGCAGTTGTGACACCTCCTGACCACCCTGCAGCAGGCCGGTTTTAAGGACATCCAGCGGCGTGGCGCTGGACACCGCATCCAGCGCGCTGCCGGCCGGCAGGCTGTGGCTGAACACCCATTGCAACTGGGCAGTGGCATCCAGCGGCAAGAGCGGGCTGCCCCAGGCCGCCATCTGCGCCGGGAACGAGATGATGGCCACCGCAAAGCCCACCATCGCCGGGTTGAACGGGTTGTTGCCGAGGCCGCCGTACAGCTGCTTGGCCACCACGATGGCGAACAGCGTGGCCACCACGATCAGCCACCAGGCGCCCAGCGGCGGCATGGCCAGCGCCAGTAGCCAGGCGGTAACCACCGCGGACAGGTCTTTCAGGAACGGCGCCGGCGGCACGCCGCGCAGGCGCAACATTGCCGCCTCGGCGGCCACGGCGGTGACGGTGGCGAGGCCAAGCTGCAGCAGCACGCCGATGCCGTTGCAGTACACCGACAGGGCGATGCCCGGCAGCAATGCGGCCAACACCTTGAGCATCACCGTGGACACGGTGGCGGGTTTGGCGATATGGGTGGCGTGTTGGCTCATGGCGTCGGGTCTTGCTGATCCTGTGCTGCTGGTGGCGGCGTGGCGGTCTTGCGCGCGGCGGCGCGTTCCATCGCAGCTTTGACGGCAGCCTGCTTGGCGTCGTCCATGCCGGTAGTCGGGGAGGGGTTGGCCGCAGCGCTGTTGTCGGCCGGCTGTGCGGCGGCCTTGCGTGCGGCGGCGCGTTCCATGGCGGCTTTGACAGCGGCCTGCTTGGCGTCGTTCATGCCGTTGGCTGTGGGGGCCGCAGGATTGGCCGCAACGCTGCCATCCGCCGGCTGTGTGGCGGCCTTGCGTGCGGCGGCGCGCTCCATGGCGGCTTTGACGGCAGCCTGCTTGGCATCATCCATGCCGGTAGCGCTGATCGTGGCGGCAGGGTTGGCCGCAGCGTCAGTGCTGCCCTGTTGCGCGGCAGCTTTGCGCGCGGCGGCGCGCTCCATCGCCGCCTTGATCGCCGCCTGCTTGGCGTCGTCCAGCGCCTGGCTGTGGCTGTCGCCCAGCGGGTTGGCCTGCTGCTGCGCGGCGGCGCGTGCCATGGCAGCGGCGATGATGGCCTGTTTCGGGTCGTCGCCGGCCGCGCTGCTGCTGACTGCTGCCGGCGTGGCGCTCTGCTTGCTGGCCTGCTCGGCGGCGCGGGCGGCCAGGCGCTCGGCTTTCTCCGTCTTGTCGCGCTCGATGCGGAACTGGCGGAATTCATGGCGACGGCGTGCCAAGTCGGCGGACTTCTTGTCGCGCTCGGCGGCCCAGATCTCGCTCTTGGCAAAGCGGTAGTAGTCCACCAGCGGAATCTGGCTGGGGCAGACGTAGCTGCAGGCGCCGCATTCGATGCAGTCGAACAGCTGCCACTCCTGCGCCTTGCCGAAGTTCTTGGCCTTGGCGAGCCAGAACAGGTCCATGGGCTGCAGCTCCACCGGGCAGGCACTGGCGCATTCGCCGCAGCGGATGCAGGGCATGGCCGGCGGTCGCGGCGGGAATTCGGCCGCGCTCTTGGCGATCAGGCAGTTGCCGGCCTTGCTCAGGCCGGCAGCCAGACTGGGCAGGGTGAAGCCCATCATCGGGCCGCCCATGATCACCTCGTGGCTGTCGGCCTGGCGGCCGGCCTGTTGCAGCAGCCAGTGCAGCGGGCTGCCGATCAGCGCCTCCACGTTGCCGGGCTGTGCCACGGCGCCGGTGAGGGTGACGATGCGGCTGAGCAGTGGCTCGCCATGCAACACGGCGCGGGCGATGGCGTACAGCGTGGCCACGTTCAGGCACTGCACGCCCAGCTCGGTGGCGCGCACGCCGTGCGGCACTTCCTTGCCGGTGAGGATGCGGATCAGCTGCTTGGCGCCGCCGCTGGGGTAGCGGGTGGGGATGGAGACCACGCGCCAGGGCTGGCCCTGGCAGGCGGCTTGCATGGCGGCGATGGCCTGCGGCTTGTTGTCCTCGATGCCGATCAGCACTTCACCGGCCTGCAGTGTATGGGCGGCAATGGCGATGCCGTCGGCGATGTCGGCGGCGCGTTCCTGCATCAGGCGGTCGTCGCAACTGATATAGGGCTCGCATTCGGCGCCGTTCACCACCAGGGTCTGCAGGCCGCTTGCGGCCAACTTCAGATGGGTGGGGAACACCGCGCCGCCCAGGCCTACCACGCCCATCTGCTGCAGGAAGTCGCGCAGCTCGCTGCTGCCGGCCTCGCGCCAGTGCGGCAGGCCGTGGCGCGGTTGCCAGGCATCCTGCCCATCCGGCTGCAGGGTGATGCAGGGGGCGGACAGGCCGGAGGGGTGGGCGTAGGCGTGCTCGCCCACGGCCAGTACGGTGCCGGAGGTGGGAGCATGCACGGCGGCGGACAGCCGGCCATCCGGCTCGGCAATGCGCTGGCCTTTCAGTACCTGCTGCCCGGTTTGAACGCAGGGCAGGGCGGCATTGCCCACGCTCTGCGCCAGCGACAGGTACAGCAGCGGCGGCAAGGGCAGCTGACGAATCGGCGTGCCGTTCGACTGTTGTTTGTTCTCAGGTGGGTGGATGCCACCGTGGAAATCGTACAGCCGGCTCATGCGCGCGGCTCCGCCGGGGTTTTGACCGACTTGATCGGAATGGTCGGGTAGCGCCATTTCCAGTTGGTGAGGTCGGTGCCGAGCGGGATCATGCGGATGCAGTCCACCGGACAGGGGGCGAGGCACAGCTCGCAGCCGGTGCATTCGCTGGCGATGATGGTGTGCATCATCTTGGCCGAGCCGAGGATGGCATCCACCGGACAGGCCTGGATACACAGCGTACAGCCGATACAGGTGGCTTCGTCGATCAGCGCCACTGCCTTGGGCTTGGGTTGCGGCGCGTCGGCGGCGAAGGGTTTGAATTCCACGCCCAGCAGTTCGGCCAGCTTGTTGATGCCATCCTCGCCGCCCGGCGGGCATTTGTTGATGTCCTCGCTGCCATCGGCAATAGCGGTAGCGTAGGGGCGGCAGCCGGGGTGGCCGCACTGGCCGCACTGAGTCTGCGGCAGGATGGCGTCGATCTTGTCCACCAGCGGATCGCCCTGCACGCGGAAGCGTACCGAGGCAAAGCCCAGCACCGCCCCCAGCAGCAGCGCCAGGGCAACCATGACCAGCAGGGCAAGCAGCAGGCTTGTCATTTCACCAGCCCTCCAAAGCCCATGAAGGCCAGGCTCATCAGCCCGGCGGTGACCAGCGCGATGGGCGTGCCCTTGAACGCTGCCGGCACGTCGGCGCCCTCCAGTCGCTCGCGCATGGCGCTGAACAGAATCAGGATCAGCGAGAAGCCCAGCGCGCTGCCGAAGCCGAATACCAGCGATTCGGCAAAGCTGTGGCCCTCCTGCGCGTTCAGCAGTGGGATGCCCAGCACCGCGCAGTTGGTGGTGATCAGCGGCAGGTAGATGCCCAGTACCTGGTACAGCACCGGGCTGGTCTTGTGGATCACCATCTCGGTGAACTGCACGATGGCGGCAATCACCACGATGAAGGACAGCGTGCGCAGGTATTCCAGCCCGGCGGCGGTGAGCAGCAGGTTGATCAGGTGGCTGCTGCCGGCGCCCAGGGTGAGTACGAAGGTGGTGGCGGCGCCCATGCCGATGGAGGCTTCCAGTTTTTTGGAGACGCCCATGAACGGGCACAGCCCCAGGATGCGCACCAGCACCACGTTGTTGACCAGAACGGTGCTGACCAGAATCAGCAGGTAATGCGAGAAATCCATTGATGCCATTGCCAGCGGAGAATGCGCGGATTATCCGTGTTCACCGGCATGGCTTCAACCTTCATGCCGGCACGGCAAGGTTGGCCGCAGCGTTAATAACCAGGCTTGATATGCGGGCGGGCGGCGCAAAAAAATCGCCACACGGTGATTGCAGCACGCGTGTGGCGCAGGAGGGTACTGTTACTACTACTTCAGCAGGGTACTACTCGGTTGCCGTGGCGGTGGGCGGTACAGCGGGGGGCGTCCACCGCCGCGGGGCTTAAATCGCAGCCTGTTGCAGCTGCTCCAGAATGTGCGGGTTTTCCAGCGTCGATACGTCCTGGGTGATTTCCTCGCCCTTGGCGATGGAACGCAGCAGGCGGCGCATGATCTTGCCGGAGCGGGTCTTGGGCAGGTTGTCGCCGAAACGGATGTCGTCCGGCTGGGCGATCTTGCCGATTTCGTGCGCTACCCAGTTCTTCAGCTCGGCGGCGATCTTCTTGGCATCGTCGCCCTGCGGGCGGGCGCCTTTCAGCACCACGAAGGCCACTACCGCTTCGCCCTTCACGTCGTGCGGCTTGCCGACCACCGCGGCTTCCGCCACCAGCGGGTTGGCCACCAGCGCCGATTCGATCTCCATGGTGCCCAGACGGTGGCCGGACACGTTCAGTACGTCGTCGATGCGGCCCATGATCCAGAAGTAGCCGTTCTCGTCACGGTTGGCGGAGTCGCCAGCCAGGTAGTACTGGCCGTTGAATTCGTCCGGGAAGTAGGTTTTCTTGAAGCGTTCCGGGTCGTTCCAGATGGTGCGCACCAGCGACGGGAACGGTTTCTTGATCACCAGGAAGCCACCGCGGCCCGGCTCGACCTGGGCACCGGATTCGTCGACGATGTCGGCGATGATGCCCGGCAGCGGCAGGGTGCAGGAGCCCGGCTTGGTCGGCACGGAGCCCGGCATCGGGGCAATCATCGCCGAGCCGGTTTCGGTCTGCCACCAGGTGTCGACGATCGGGCAGCGGCCGCCGCCAACTACCTCGTAGTACCACATCCACGCTTCCGGGTTGATCGGCTCGCCGACGGTGCCCAAGAGGCGCAGGCTGGACAGGTCGAACTGCTTGGGCAGGTCGGTGCCGAGCTTGATCAGCGAACGGATGGCAGTCGGCGCGGTGTAGAAGATGGAAACCTTGTGCTTTTCGATCATGCGCCAGAAGCGGCTGGCGTCCGGGTAGGTCGGCACGCCTTCGAATACGATCTGGGTGGCACCGATGCCCAGCGGGCCGTAGCAGATATAGGAGTGGCCGGTGATCCAGCCCACGTCGGCGGTGCACCAGTACACATCGTTCGGCTTGTAGTCGAACGCCCAGCGGAAGCTGTTGATGGCACCCAGCAGGTAGCCGGCGCTGCTGTGCTGGATGCCCTTCGGTTTACCGGTGGAGCCGGAGGTGTACAGAATGAACAGTGGGTCGTCCGCCAGCATCCATTCCGGTTCGCAGGTCTCGGCCTGGTCTTCCACCAGCTTGTGCCACCACACGTCGCGGCCTTCGGTCCATTGCGCGCCACCATTGGTGCGCTGGTAAACCACCACGTTCTGTACCGATTCGCAGCCTTCCAGCGCCAGCGCTTCGTCTACGGTGGCCTTCAGCGGTACGGTCTTGCCGCCGCGCAGACCTTCGTTGGCGGTAATCACCAGCTTGGCGCCGGCATCCTGGATGCGGTCGCGCACCGCGCCGGCGGAGAAGCCGCCGAACACCACCGAGTGGATGGCGCCGATACGGGCGCAGGCCTGCATGGCGACGATGGCCTCGATCACCATCGGCATGTAGATCACCACGCGGTCGCCCTTGGCGATGCCCAGGCTCTTCAGGCCGTTGGCAAACTGGCAGACGCGGCGATGCAGCTCGGCGTAGGTGACGCGGGTGACTTCGCCGTCGTCTGCTTCAAAAATCAGTGCAATCTTGTTGCCGTTCTCGGCCAGGTGACGGTCCAGGCAGTTGTAGGACACGTTCAGCATGCCGTCGTCGAACCACTTGAAGAACGGCGCGTTGCTGTCGTCCAGCACGCGGCTGAACGGTTTTTTCCAGGTAATCAGTTCACGAGCCAGGTCACCCCAGAAGGACAGATAGTGATCGTCAGCCTGCTCGCACAGCGCGTTGTAGGCATCCATGCCGGAGATGGTGGCCTTGCGACGGAAATCTTCGCTGGGCGGGAAGCTGCGGGTTTCCTTGAGGATCGATTCGAGGGTAGACATATTTGGCTCCTTTTTGCTTTCTTGGTTGGCCGCACCGTTGGCGGTGCGGCCATAACTGCGTGTTGCTTACTTAGTGTTTGGACGCGCCGGAGGCACCGATGCCGGTCATGGAGCGAACGAACTGTGCATCAAACTTCTCTTTTTCTTCTGCGGCGGCCTTGGAGGTATCCAGTACCGAGAACAGCCAGGTGAAGAAGAAGGCCAGGGTCATGGAGAACAGCGCCGGGTTCTTGTACGGGAAGATGGCGGCTTCGTGCTTCATCACGTCTACCCATACGGTCGGGCCAACCACGATCAGGCCAACGGCGGAGATCAGGCCGATAAAGCCGCCGATTACCGCGCCGCGGGTGGTCAGGCCTTTCCAGAACATGGACAGGAACAGCACCGGGAAGTTGGCCGAGGCGGCGATGGAGAATGCCAGGCCGACCATGAAGGCGATGTTCTGCTTCTCGAACACCAGACCCAGCACGATGGCCAGCACGCCCAGGCACAGGGTGGTGATCTTGGAGACGCGCATTTCGCTCTTCTCGTCGGCCTTGCCCTTCTTGATCACCGAAGCGTACAGGTCGTGCGATACCGCGGAGGCGCCGGACAGTGCCAGACCGGCAACCACGGCCAGGATGGTGGCGAAGGCTACGGCCGAGATGAAGCCGTAGAACACGTTGCCGCCGACGACGTGCGCCAGGTGAATGGCTGCCATGTTGTTACCGCCCACCAGCTGGGTGACTTCCTTGCCGTTCTTGGTGATGGTTTCCATCAGGCCCGGCTGGTTCAGTACCAGCATGATGGCGCCGAAGCCGATCACGAAGGTCAGGATGTAGAAGTAGCCGATGAAGCCGGTGGCGAAGAACACCGATTTACGGGCTTCTTTGGCGTTGGACACGGTGAAGAAGCGCATCAGGATGTGCGGCAGGCCGGCAGTACCGAACATCAGCGCGATACCCAGCGAGATGGAGTCGATTGGATCAGCCTTACCCGGCGACATGATGGCGATGCCCTTGGCGTGAATCTCGGTGGCTTTCTGGAACATTACTTCCGGGCTGAAACCAACCGAGGCCAGCACCATGAAGGCCATGAAGGAGGCGCCGGACAGCAGGATCACCGCCTTGATGATCTGTACCCAAGTGGTGGCCAGCATGCCGCCGAACATCACGTACATCACCATCAGTACACCCACCAGTACCACGGCCACGCTGTAGTCCAGGCCGAACAGCAGCTGGATCAGCTTGCCGGCACCAACCATCTGCGCGATCAGGTACAGCGCTACCACCACCAGGGTGCCGGTGGCGGCAAAGGTGCGCACCGGGCCCTGTTGCAGGCGGTAGGACGCCACGTCGGCAAAGGTGAACTTGCCCAGGTTACGCAGGCGTTCGGCCACCAGGAACAGGATGATCGGCCAGCCAACCAGGAAGCCCATGGAGTAGATCAGGCCGTCATAGCCTTTCTCGAACACCATGGCGGAAATACCCAGGAACGAGGCGGCAGACATGTAGTCGCCGGCGATCGCCAGGCCGTTCTGGAAGCCGGTAATGCCGCCGCCGCCGGTGTAGAAGTCGGAGGCAGACTGGGTGCGGCGTGCTGCCCAGTAGGTGATGAACAGTGTGGCGCCGACGAACACCAGGAACATGATGATGGCGGTCCAGTTGGTCGCCTGCTTCTTCACGTCGCCGTCGATGGCGCCCGCGGCCATGGCGACGGCCGGCAGGGTGGCCAGCGCGGCAAACGCTGCGTGTTTCAGCCATTTATTCATTGTTTTGCCTCCTCAACGATCTGCTGCGTGAGTTCGTCGAACTCGGTGTTGGCCTTGCGCACATAGATGCCGGTCAGCACGAAGGCGGACAGGATGATGGCGATGCCGACAGGGATGCCAACCGTAGTGATGCCGCCGGACAGCGACGCACCCAGCGTGGCCGGGGAGAAGGCAAGTACCAGGATGAAGCCGTAGTAGATTGCCAGCATGATGATGCTGAGCAGCCATCCGAAGCTGGTTTTCTTGTGTACCAGTTGTGCGAACTTTGGATTGGCTTGCACCCGTTTCAGGATGTCCTCGTTCATTGTTTCCTCCTTTGTCATCGCGAAAGATCGAACGACCGTGATCGCGTGCTGGGAAATTAAGGCGCGTCAGAAGTAGGGGCTAATCGTTTTTTTTGATGTCACGGATAAAGTTTTGTCGGATCTTGAAAAAAATCCTTTCATATCAATCGATTGCAATCGAGCATTTGCTTTATTTATGCCGGGCATAAGGGATTTTTATCCAGATGTTGTGCGGTTTTCCTTGTCGCGGCACAGGCGCTTGTACAGAATGGAGGCCGATAATCGGCAGGCCAGCACATATAGTTGGCCGCATCTGGAGGGTGGTCGCAGGATGGAAATCTATCAGCTGAGAACCTTTGTCACCGTGGCCCAGCAAGGGCACCTGACTCAGGCTGCTGAAGTACTGCATTTGTCGCAACCTGCTGTGACCGCCCAGATCAAGGCGGTGGAAGAAGAAGTGGGCATGCCGCTGTTCGAGCGTACCGCCGGTGGCGTGGTGCTGACCCGGGCGGGGCAGGAGCTGCTGCCGCAGGCGCAGGAGATACTTGCCGCGGCCAAGCAGCTGCTGAATCAGGCGCGTAGCCTTAAAGGTCAGCTTACCGGCAAGGCCCAGCTGGGCATTACCCTGATGCCCGACTTGCTGCGGGTCGGCCCCTGGGTTGCCCGGCTGACCGAACGCTACCCCTTGCTGGAAGTGTGTCTGCATCAGGGCGTGACCGGCGATGTGCTCAACGCGGTACGCAAGAAAGAGCTGGACGGCGGTTTCTACCTGGGCAAGAACCCGTATGTGAACGTGCATACCGTGCTGCTGGACAATATGCGGCTGCGGGTGGCGTTGCCGCCGGGCTGGCTGGCCCGGGTGCAGCCGGATAATCCGCGCGAGCTGGGGCGTTTGCCGTGGGTGGGGGTATCGCAGTTCTCCAGCCTGTCCAAGATCGTCAGCGAATTGTGGCGGGAGCTGAATATCTCGCCGAAGAAGGTTTCCGAAAGCGACTACTTCCTGACCTCGATGGAGCTGGTCAAGGCCGGCGTCGGCGTGGCGCTGCTGCGCGAAGAAGACGCGTTGGCCGCAGCGGCTGCCGGTGAGCTGGATTTGTGGCCGGATCTGGTCAAGACTGCCGAGTTGCAGTTTGTGTTCGCCGCCGACAAGGCGAGTGATCCGGTGCTGCAGGCGCTGGTCGGCGAGCTGGGGCCAGTGTGGCATATTCCGGTGCCGGAGCTGCAGTAGCCGGCCTGTTCCTGTTGTGACAGTGCGCAAATCGCGGGGGGCTTTATGGCCAATGTGTTGCAGCAGTATCTGGATGTTTTTCAGGCCGCGCACCAGCGTTGGCTGGAGACCAACGGCGACTACTGGCAGCAGCTGTGGAGCAAACCGCCCACGGCCAGCCGTCAGCAGTTATCGCTGCAACTGGAAACTTCGCTGGCCTCCGGCGCCTCGCTATGGCGGGCTTCCGCCGACATGCACCACGACCTGCAGGTGCTGGGGGAGCGCTGGCTGGGGCAGCAGCAGCGAAACTGGCAACAGTATGTTGCCGCCCTGCCGCAGCAGGTCACGCCTTGCTTGCTGCCGCTGGAAGCCGGCCTGTCCGGCTGTTTGATCGCCAGCCGCGCTTCGCGGCAAATTCACCATTTTGCCTCTACCCGCCTGTCCACTGCCCCGCTGCATGCGGTACGTGGTGCGCAGCGCGTCTATCATCATCAGGGTAAATAACCCTGCTGCCGCTGCCGTGTTTATCCTGGGGCCGAGTCTCTAGAATGGCGGACGCTACTGGCGTTCGAGTTTGGCGTCATCGCGCAGCTGCCCGCAAATGGCGACGCCAGGCAAGTTGCCTGGCGCTGTGCTTGATGCCGTAGGGCGTACTGCTGCTCAGCCGCGTTTGGACGTCAGGCTGCCAACGGCGGCACCGCTCAGGATCAGTGCGCCAGCCAACCAGCTGATGGCTGTCATTTTGCCCGGCCCGCTGAGCGCCAGCAGCAGGGTGGACAGCAAGGGCGTGAGGTAGGACAGGGTGCCGACCTGGCGCGGATCCGCCTGCTTCATGGCTTTGTCCCACAGGAAAAAGGCCAGTCCCAGCGGGCCAAGGCCAATCACGCCGAGGGCAAGCCATTCTCGAGCCGTCGGCACGACCGGCGGCTCGAACAGCCAGTGGCAAATAGCCGCCAAAATGGCCGAGAGCAGGCAAAAGCCACCGACCGCACTATTAGAAAAACTGGGGAGCTTGCGAAGCAGCAGGCTGTAGCACGACCAGGTTACCGCTGCGGCAATGGCGAACAAATAGCCGCTGGGCAGCGTAGCCGGTAATTGCAGCCTGCCTTGCGTGACGATTAGCACCGCACCGGCAAAGCCGGCAATCGAGGCTACGATATGCAGCCCATGCAGGCGGCCGAGGCGAAACAGTGGGCTGAGCAGGACCAGCAGCAGCGGCCATAGATAGTTCAGCAGATTGGCTTCCAGCGCCGGCGCGGTGCGAAAGGCGGTAAATAACAGACAGTGATAGCCGAAGATTCCGCTCACACCGACAAGCAGCACGTTGCTTGGCACGCGCCACTGGCGATAATGGCGGATCGAGAGCAGGCTGCCAAAGCCTAGGGCAATGGCGGTTACCAGAAATGGTGGCAGGCGCTGGGTAAAAACCCCGAGGCTGGCAATCGTGGACCAGAGCAGAATAGCCAGGAAAGCCGAGAATAACGGATGTTGCTTCATGGTAAATCGGTGAGCGGTGCGAGGGCGGCCACTATCCCCGCAGAACAAAGGCCGGTCAAGTATCCGGGTGGAGTATCATGTCAGGCCGCATTGGCGGCAAAGTAAGAGGTCGAATCATGCAGCAGCAATTAATTGCCGACTGGTTGCAACAAAACCAGGCCACCGTAAACGAGAAAAGTGAATTGAACCTGCCGGCCTATGCCGAACAGTTGGCCGCAGTGACTGCCGGTACTGCCTGCAGCTGGTTAAGCAAGTTTTCCATTCTGCGTATTTCGGGAGACGATGCCACCGCATTCCTGCAAGGGCAGTTTTCCTGCGATGTCGCTGCCGTGGCCGAAAACGGTGTCAGCTGGGGAAGTTATTCCACCGCCAAAGGGCGCATGCAAGCCAGCTTCTTGCTGTTTGGCAGCATGGGTGTATTCCATTTGTTGCTGCGCCGCGATATTGCCGACACATTCCGCAAGCGCTTGTCGATGTTTGTACTGCGCGCCAAGGTAAAAATCGAAAGCGTTGATGATTCAATGCTGGCATTGGGGGTAATGCAGGCAAACGCCAGCAATGGGGTATTGCCGCAGCGGGAGATTGTTGCCGGCGAAGATTTGGTAGCCACGGTAGCGAGCAATGTCCGCATCGTGCTGACGGCTGCGCCTGCCGCCGTACTGGCGCAATGGCAAACATCACACCGTGCAGTAGGCAGCCAGGCGTGGGACTGGGTGTTTGTACAGGCGGGCCTGCCGTGGGTGAGCCAGGCAACTTATGAAGAATTTGTGCCGCAAATGGCCAACCTGGATTTACTGGGCGGTATCAGTTTTAAAAAGGGCTGTTACCCGGGGCAGGAAATTGTGGCCCGCACCCAGTATCTGGGTAAAGTGAAACGCCGGCTTTATCGTGCCCGTGTCACGGCGGCGGCAGTAAACGAAGGTGATGCCCTGATTGCCGCCAGCAGCGGGGAACAAACCATTGGCCGTATTGTCATGGTGGTGCCATTAATGGATGGCAGTAGCGAGTGTTTGCTGGTGATGCAGTCCGGCGCCTGGGATGAGCAGCCTAAACTGGCGGCCGATGCGCAAAGTAGCTTGGTGCAATTGCCGCTGCCTTATTCGCTGCCGGATGCCGATTGAATGTGCTGTTGGTGTGATTGTAAATGCGCTTGACGCAATTGGGATTAAGAGCTAATTTGCGATAATCTAAAAACTCAAACGCCAAGGGGAATCACATGGATCTGTCTACGCTGGATTATTCGGCCCTGCTGCAATTGCGTACCGACGTTGATGCAGAAATTCGTCGCCGTGAAAGCGAAGAAAAAGCCAAGGCTGCCAAACAGGTTATGGAGCTGATTCGCACCCATGGTCTGGATCTGCAGGAACTGGCAACCAAGTCGGTAAAAGCCGTGGCAACCAGCACCCGTAAACCGGTAGATGCCAAATACCGTCATCCGGACGATGCTTCCCTGTCCTGGACTGGCCGTGGCCGCAAGCCGCTGTGGGTGGTTACCTGGCTGGATGCCGGCCGCTCGCTGGATGAACTGCTGATCAAGTAAGCAGCCAAGCGCAGGTCGCTAATAGAAACGCCATGCTTTTGCATGGCGTTTTGTTTTTGGCAACGGCCATAACGCGGCTGCACTATACTGGCGGTTATCAATTAGTTGGCAGCTCTTCACCGGGTTGATATTCGAGACAATGACAAATGGCTAAGCTCGATTTTTTATCTTTTGGCAGCAAGAAAAAAGCCCAGCCGCTGGATGATGCGGAGGCTGCTGCTGCCTGGTTCGGGGAAGTGGTGCATGAGCACGGCGCCGGTGCGCACCAGAAGGTGGTGGAGCTGCTGGGGCAATACAATCTGCACGGCGACAGCCTGACGCCGCAAACGTTGGCCGCATTGCTGGCGCTGGACGGGCTTGCCGTCCAGCAGCATCAGCAGCTGGGGGCGCAGTACCTGTTGAATGGCCGCCTGCCCAAAATGCTGGAAGAGCAGTTGCGCAGCCGTATCACCGCCTACGACCGGCAGGTAGTCGCCGCCTACCAGCGCTTTCTGGCGCTGGGGGATGAGGAAATCCGCCAGCTGGGCGATAGCCTGCTGCTGGCGATGGCCCGCACCATGCATTACCTGGCAGAGCAGGCGCTGTGGCAGTACTACCGCCACGCCCAGCCGGATACGGTGTTCTGGGAGACGGTGAACCGGCTGTTTGCCCGTGCCGAGTTACTGGGGCTAGACGCCCGCCCGGTGGAGCTGTTCAAGCAGGGGCAGGCCACCACGGTGCATGATCTCTATCTGTCGCTGTTGCTGGTGGCGGGGCTGTCCAGCGGCAACCTGTCGGCAAGACAGGTCTCGCTGTCCCACCAGATGGCGCTGCTGGTGTCCAACCGCGCTACGTTGCGCCGCAGCGTCAGCAGCTATCCCAGCTTTGTCGTCGATCTGGACAAGGGCATGCCGCCGGGGCGGGTGCGGCAGGTGGACATGCAGGGCAACCTGCGCTACTGGAACACGGTCGACATCATCGAGCAGATCGACCGCTGGCATGTGGTGTGCGAATCCGGCGTGCTGCCGCTGGAGCTCAAAGGGCTGATGATGACCACCAGCGAAACGTCGCTGTTGCGTTATCTGGCGCGCGAATGGGCGGAGCGGCCGTTCCATTTCCAGCGGGCGGAGCGGGTACGCAGCGGTTGCCAGCGGGTGGAAGTGGCGCACCGGCTGGCGGTCATCCATCGCCTGGTGCGCGATGCCGATGAAGTGGCCCGGCAAATCGCCTATGCGCAGGATAGCGCAGAGGAAGAGCAATTCCGCGTGTATGGTTTTGTCAGCAGCCGCCGCCGCGAGAAGAACATCTATACCCAGGTGCAGGCGCCGTCGGCGTTTCCGTTCTGGGAGCTGGACAACAAGAGCGCCACCGGCATCGGCGTCAACCTGCCGTCACACGGTAACGAGTGGGTGGCGCTGGGCGGGCTGATGACTTTCCGCGAGGTGGAAGACCACGGCTGGACGCTGGGCTTGATCCGGCGCCTGCAGCGCCCGGAGGCCGAGCGCGTCTATCTGGGCATCCAGGTATTGTCCAACCGCCCGGTGGCGGCTTCGCTGCACCGCAGCGACGGCGTGCCGCCGGACAACGTGCTGCCGGCCGAGCTGATCTGGAACAAGGGCGAGATCGCCCTGTTCGTGCCGTTCGTGCGCGAAGACAAGAAGCTGAACACCCTGCTGCTGTCGGTCAGCTCCTACTCGGCCGGGCGCGAGCTGGAAATGCGTGCCAAGGGCAAATCCTTCCAGGTACGGCTGGGGCGGGTGCTGGAAAAGGGCGTGGACTGGTGCCAGGTGGAGATCGATCTGATCAAGGCGAACTAGGCGGCCTGAGCAGCAAACAACAACGCCGGCAGGCCCGATGGGCTTGCCGGCGTTGTCATTGTTGCCGGGCGATCAGCGCAGCTCTTGCAGCACGCCGTAAATGGCGCTGACCGTGGCTTCGCCCAGGCGCAGGCTGCGCTGGCCGTTCCAGCCGTAGTCGTCGTCCGGCAGGTTGTCGTTGTCCTTGAACGGCATTTCCAGCGTGTAGGCCAGGCACTTGAACTGCTCGCCAACCCAAGCGGTGGCCATGCTCATGTTGGCCGTACCCGGCTCATCCTTGTCGTAGCCGAACTCGTCCTGGAAGTCCGGCGACGACAGGCGCAGCAGGTGCTTGAACTTGTCTTCCAGCCGCGCGATGCGCGCATCGTAGCTGGGCACGCCCTCGGTGCCGGCCACGAAGACATAGGGGATGGTTTCGTCGCCGTGGATGTCCAGGAACAGGTCAACGCCGGTTTCCAGCATCTTGTTGCGCACGTGGAACACTTCCGGGCTGGTTTCCGCACTCGGCGTCAGCCATTCGCGGTTCAGGTTGGCGCCGGCGGCATTGGTACGCAGATTGCCCAGCACCGAGCCATCCGGGTTCATGTTCGGCACGATGTAGAAGGTGGCGCGGTCCAGCAGTGCGCGCGAGGTCGGGTCCAGCGTATCCAGCAGGCGGGTGATCAGGCCCTCGACAAACCACTCGGCCATGGTTTCGCCCGGGTGCTGACGCGCGGTAACCCATACCTTCAGGTCGGATTCCACCTCGTGGCCGATGGTCAGCAGATTAATGTCGCGCTGCTGCACGGTGGCGCCCAGGTCGGACACCTGGCACAGACCGGAGCTTTGCGCCATGCCGATCAGGTTCAGATGCTGCTCATGCGAATACGGCTCGAAGTAGGCGTAGTAGATACTGCCGGCCAGCGGCGCATGCTCGATCACCAGCTCATTGCCGTCGACATAGGTCGGCACACGGAACCAGTTCACGCGGTCGTAGGAGGCCACCGCCTGATAGCCATCCCAGCTGTTGGGGTAGGCGGTTTCGTTCAGGTTGAGGAAGCGCAGCTTGCAAGTCTCGTAGGCGGCACCTTGCAGACGGAAGTAAAACCATTGCGCAAAGTCCGAGGCATTGTCCTTGCGGATGCGCAGCTGGATGTCGTCGAAGCTGGTGGCGGAAACTACCTCGATGCTGCCGGCATCGAAATTGCTGCTGATTTTCATGTGGTGCATCCTTCCTGATCAAGGGCGGGATTGTAGACCGCCTGACGGCCGCCGTCATGGTTGGCCGCAGCGGCGATCAAATGTTTGAACACAGACTTACTGCGCGTGCGCCTGTTCCAGGCTGTCGATTTCTTCCTGCAGCGCCAGCCAGTCCATTTCTACGGTTTCCAGCAGACTGCTCACCTCGCCCTGGCGCTTCACGCTGCTGCTCAACTGCTGGCGATTGGCGTCATTGTAGGCATCTTCCGATGACAGAAACGCTTCCAGCGCGGCTTTTTCCTGCGTCAGCGCGTCCAGCTGCTTTTCCAGCTTGCTCAGCTTGCTCAGTAGCGGCTTCTTCGCCGCCGCCAGTTTCTGCCGCGCCTCGGCTTCCTGCCGCTTCTGTTCCTTGCGGCCAACGTTCTGTGCGTCGCCGCTGCTTGGGCTGCCGTTCTGGCCCTGCTGTGCCAGCTGGGCCAGACGCCACTGGCGGTAGTCTTCCAGGTCGCCATCGAATGCCTGGACGGTGCCGTCGGCCACCAGCCAGAAGTCGTCGGTGGTGGCTTCCAGCAGCGCACGGTCGTGCGATACCACCACCAGCGCGCCGGCAAAATCCTGCAGCGCCATGGTCAGCGCGTGACGCATTTCCAGGTCCAGGTGGTTGGTCGGTTCGTCCAGCAGCAGCAGGTTGGGTTTCTGCCACACGATCAGCGCCAGCGCCAGCCGCGATTTCTCGCCGCCGGACATCGGTCCCACCGGGTCGGTGACGTTGTCGCCGCGGAAGTTGAAACCGCCGAGGAAGTTGCGCAGCTCCTGCTCGCGCACTTCCGGCGCCAGCTTCTGCATATGCCACAGCGGCGATTCGTCCGAGCGCAGCGTGTCCAGCTGGTGCTGGGCGAAGTAGCCGATCTTCAGCATCTGCGCGCTGATCAGCTCGCCGGCCTGCGGCTTGAGTTCGGCTGCCAGCAGCTTCACCAGCGTGGATTTACCGGCGCCGTTCACCCCCAAGAGGCCGATGCGGCTGCCGGCCATCACCGACAGGCTGATGCGCTGCAGGATGGGCGCCGCGCCGTAGCCGACGCTGATGTTGTCCAGCCGCAGCAGCGGGTTGGGCAGGTTGTCCGGGGTGTCAAAGTGGAAATCGAACGGCGAGGCGACGTGCGCCGGTGCCACGCGTTCCAGCTTCTCCAGTGCCTTGACCCGGCTCTGCGCCTGGCGCGCCTTGCTGGCCTTGGCCTTGAAGCGGGTGATGAACGATTCCAGGTGCGCGATCTCGCGCTGCTGCTTCTCGTAGGCGCCTTGCTGCCGCGACAGCTTCTCGGCGCGCATCACCTCGAACTGGCTGTAGTTGCCGGTGTACAGCGTCAGCGTTTGCGACGCCACTTCCACGATGTGGGTGGTCACGCTATCCAGGAAGTCGCGGTCGTGCGAGATCACCAGCAGGGTGCCGGGATAGGCCTTCAGCCAGTCCTCCAGCCACAGCACCGTTTCCAGGTCCAGGTGGTTGGTCGGTTCGTCCAGCAGCAGCAGGTCGGAACGGCACATCAGCGCCTGCGCCAGGTTCAGGCGCATGCGCCAGCCGCCGGAGAACTCCGCTACCGGGCGTTGCTGGCCTTCCTGGCTGAAGCCGAGACCGGTGAGCAGCCGTGCGGCGCGCGACGGCGCGGCATAGCCGTCGATGCGCGCCAGTTCCTCGTGCAGATGGCCAATGGCATGGCCGTCGCCACTGTGTTCGGCGGCGGCCAGCTGCTGTTCCAGGCTGCGCAGTTCGGCATCGCCGTCCAGCACGTAGTCCAGCGCGCTACGCTGCAGCGCCGGGGTTTCCTGTGCCACGTGCGCCATGGTCCACTGCGCCGGCACGATGGCGTCGCCGTTCTCGGCGTGCAGCTCGCCGCGCAGCAGCGCGAACAGGCTGGACTTGCCGGCGCCGTTGGCACCGACCATGCCGACCTTGTTGCCGGGGTTGATGGTGAGGTTGGCCGCAACAAGCAGTTCTTTCAGGCCGCGGCGCAGGGTGAGGTTCTTTAGCTGGATCATGTTTTCTTGGGGCTAGGGCAGTGCCCGCGCAGCCGGCGCAAGCGGGTTGGCGGCTGCGGCCAACCTTGCTGCGCGGGACGGGGCTTGCCGTGGCGGCCGTGGGCTTTCGTGGCAAAAATTCAGGGTTATACCGCCGGCAGGCTGGACAGATCCCAGCGTGGCTTCACGGTGAAGCCGCCGGCGGGCTGGGCCTGCGACAGGCGCATGGCGCCGGCGAAGGCGATCATGGCGCCGTTGTCGGTGCACAGTTTCAACGGCGGGTAGTACACCGCGAACTTGCGGCGCTTGGCGGCGGCGTCCAGCGCCGCGCGCAGCTGCTTGTTGGCGCCGACACCGCCGGCCACCACCAGCTGGCTCATGCCGGTCTGCTTCAGCGCCTGCTGGCACTTGCTCACCAGTACCTCGACGATGGCTTCCTGGAAGGCGCGGCAGATGTCCTTGCGAGCCTGTTCGTCGATGGCGCCGTGTTCGGCCTGCACCTGCTTGCTCAGCGTCAGCACCGCGGTCTTGAGGCCGGAGAAGCTCATGTCCAGATCGCCGGAGCGCAGCATCGGCCGCGGCAGGGTAAAGCGCGCCGGGTCGCCGTCTTCCGCCAGTTTCGACAGCAGCGGGCCGCCGGGGTAGGGCAGGCCGAGCAGTTTGGCGGTTTTGTCGAAGGCTTCGCCGGCGGCGTCGTCCAGCGTCTCGCCGAGGATCTGGTACTGGCCGACGCCGCGCACCGCCATGATCTGGGTGTGGCCGCCGGAAACCAGCAGCGCCAGGAACGGAAAGGTTGGCCGCGGCTCGGCCAGCAGCGGCGACAGCAGGTGGCCTTCCAGGTGGTGCACCGGAATCACCGGCTTGCCGAGGCCGAAGGCCAGGGCATTGGCGAAGCTGGCACCTACCAGCAGCGCGCCGCCCAGGCCCGGCCCTTGGGTGAAGGCTACCGCGTCGATGTCCTGCAGACTGACGCCGGCCTCGGCGAGGCAGGCGTCGGTCAGCGGGCGGATGCGGCGGATATGGTCGCGGCTGGCCAGCTCCGGCACCACGCCGCCGTACTCGGCGTGCATCGCCATCTGGCTGTGCAGCTGGTCGGCGATCAGGCCGCGTTCGGTGTCGTACAGGGCGACGCCGGTTTCGTCGCAGGACGATTCAATACCAAGAACAAGCATTATCTGGCTTCAAAACTTATCAATCTTTTCATTTTACCGGTGATTCTTTGTCCGCCCAAATCGGCAATGTTAGGCTAGGCGCCTGTTTTGAGCGGAGAACAACAATGAAGGCCAGATTGAAGTGGGTGGACGGGGTGTGTTTCATGGGCGAAACCGGCAGCGGCCACGCGGTGGTGATGGATGGCGCGCCGGAAGGCGGCGGTCGCAACCTGGGCCCGCGGCCGATGGAACTGCTGCTGCTGGGTACCGCCGGCTGCACCAGTTATGACGTGATCAACATCCTGAAGAAGTCGCGCCAGGACGTGCGTGACTGCTGGGTGGAGATGGACGCCGAGCGCGCCGAGGTCGACCCCAAGGTGTTCACCCGCATTCACTTCCACTTCGTGGTGGTTGGCCGCAACCTGAAGCCGGAGGTGGTGGAGCGCGCCATCGCACTGTCGGCGGACAAATACTGTTCCGCCTCCATCATGCTGGGCAAGACCGCCGACATCACCCACGATTTCGAGATTCGCAGCGACGATTGATGCGGCCAACCTTGTCGCCAGTAATAACGCCACCGGCAAACGGTGGCGTTTTGCTTTTCCGGGCGGCAAATCTTGCCGCTTGCCGCCTTGCCGCCGCCGGCGCCTGTCGGCAGAGAGCTGATTTTCTTGAGGGTTAAGTGCCAAAAAATGTTGGCACGCATCGTGCTTTAACACCGCCATTCCACCGATCGGTGTCATGCCATGTTGAACAAGATGTCCCAGCAACTCGACTTTCTGCAGCACTCGCTCGATCTGCGAGCCAAGCGCGCGGAAGTGATTGCCGGCAATATCGCCAACGCGGACACCCCGGGCTACAAGGCGGTCGACTTCGACTTTGCCAAGGCGCTGCAGGCGCAGACCAGCCAGCAGAACGGCGGGCTGGGCATGGCACTGACCGACAGTCGCCATCTGGCCGGCCGCGGCAGCCAGGCCGGCGGCGGTGAGCTGCAGTACCGCAGCGCGGTGCAGCGCAGCATCGACGGCAACTCGGTGGATATGGATATCGAGCGCGCGGCGTACACCGACAACGCGCTCAAGTATCAAAGCACGCTGACTTTCCTCGGCCGCCGTATCAGCGGCCTGATGGATGCCATCAAGGGCGGCCAATAATCATGTCTCTGTCTAATGTCTTCAATATTGCCGGCTCGGCAATGACCGCGCAGTCGATGCGCCTGAACCTGGTGGCCAGCAATATCGCCAACGCCGAAAGCTCTACCAGCTCCACCGGCGAACCGTACCGTGCGCGCCATGCGGTATTTACCGCCACGCCGGTCAAGGCCGATGTGCCGCAGGTGGCCGGCGTGCGCGTTACCGCGGTGGCGGAAGACACCTCGCCGTTCCGCATGAAATACCAGCCGGGCCACCCGCTGGCGGACGAGAACGGCTACGTGAAGATGTCCAACGTGAACCTGGTGGAAGAAATGGCGGACATGATCTCCGCCTCGCGCTCCTACCAGACCAACGTCGAAATTGTGAATACCGCCAAGACCCTGCTGCAAAAGACCTTGCAGCTGGGGCAGTAAGCTGAAGTCGGGAGAGTGTGATGTCCACCATTGCTAATACCACCTACAACCAGACGCTACTGGATCAGATCAACGGCGCCAGCAGCCAGTCGGCCAATGCGGCCAACGTGACCTCCGCCGAGGAGATCCAGAACCGCTTCCTGAAGCTGCTGACCACGCAGATGAAGTCGCAGGATCCGCTCAACCCGATGGACAACAGCCAGATGACGACACAGATGTCGCAGATCAGCACCGTGTCCGGTCTGGAAAAGCTCAATTCGACGCTGAAAGTGATGATGGATTCGCAGCTGGCCAGCCAGTCGATGGCGGCGGTCAGTGTCATCGGCAAGAAGGTGCTGGCGGAGGGCAATGGCCTCAACCTGAAGGATGGCACCGCTCCCGGCCTGCTGAAGCTGTCGGCGCCGGCAGACAAGGTATCTGTCGATATCCGCGACAGCAACGGCAAGCTGGTGCGCTCGCTGGACCTTGCCGGTGGCGATGCCGGCATGCTCAGCTACAGCTGGGATGGCAAGGATATGAATGGCGCCACGCTGACGGATGGCAGCTACAGCGTGCAAGTCAGCGCCAGCAACGCCGGCACGGCGGTGGCGGCATCGTCGCTGCAGGGCTTCATGGTCAGTGCAGTGGCATTTGAAAGTGGACAACCCCAGTTGGTTCTTTCTTCCGGACAGCGCGTGGGCCTGTCGGATGTGGAATTGATTACGGCTTAAGCGTTCGAGGAGAGAATCATGGGTTTTCAACAAGGTCTGAGTGGTCTGAACGCAGCCAGTAAATCGCTGGATGTGATCGGTAACAACGTAGCCAACGCCAATACCGTCGGCTTCAAGCAATCGCGTGCCGAGTTTGCCGACATCTACGCCAACAGCCTGTCGGCGATCAGCAATACCCAGGTGGGTATCGGCGTGCAGACGGTGAACGTGGCGCAGAGCTTCTTCCAGGGTAACGTCACCACCACGCAAAACCCGCTGGATCTGGCGATTTCCGGCCCCGGCTTTTTCCAGGTGAACTCCGCCGAATCCGGCGACGGCGTTGCCGCCTACACCCGTAACGGCCAGTTCAAACTGAACAAGGATGGCTATTTCGAGAACAACGGCTACTTCCTGACCGGCTACCAGCTGGACTCCTTCGGCAATGAAATCGGCGCCGAAGGGCCGCTGAACATTGCCAACCTGGCGCAGGGCGTGGCCAAGGCCACCACCAATATCGACTGGAGCTTCAACCTGGATGCCGACAGCACGCGCACCCCGGCCATCGCCTATTCGGCCGGTGGCGGTTACGACGTGCCGAATACCACGGTGCGCGGCTCCTACTCCTACACCAATACCAGCAAGTTCTACGACAACTTCGGCTCGCCGCATGAAGTGACGCTGTTCTTCGTGAAGCGTAACGCCGCTACCAATACCTGGGATGTATTCCGCCAGATCGATGGCGGCACGGTCACCAACGCCGATGGCACCGCAGCGCCGGCCACTGCGCCATACCAGATCACTTTTGACTCGCTGGGCCAGCTGCAGACCCCGAGCCCGCCGACCTTCCAGGTTACCGCCGCGGCTACCGGCCTGGCGCTGGCCAGCCCGATCACCATCGACCTGAGCAAGACCACGCAGTATGCCGGCGAATTCTCGGTGACCAGCCTCAGCAATGACGGCTACCCGCTGGGCAGCCTGGCCAGCGTCAGCGTCAGCGGCGACGGCCTGGTGAGCGCGCGCTTCTCCAACGGCTACGTGCAGAACGTCGGCCACGTGAAGCTGTACAACTTCGTCAATCCGCAGGGCCTGCGCCCGGTGGGTGACAACCGCTGGCTGTACACCGACAATGCCGGCGCCAAGACCGTGGGCAGCCCGGATTCGTCCGGCCTGGGCGCGCTGCAGTCCGGCGCGCTGGAAGACTCCAACGTGGATACCACCCAGGAGCTGGTCAACATGATCGTGGCGCAGCGCTACTACCAGGCCAACGCGCAGACCATCAAGACCCAGGACTCGGTGCTGCAGACGCTGCTGAATCTCCGCTAACCATTGAACTGACGGGTGTGAACTGAATGGACAAGATGCTGTATCTGGCAATGAACGGTGCCAAGCACGTGGATTTGCAGCAGGCCACCACCGCCAACAATCTTGCCAACGTTCACACCAACGGCTTCAAGGCGGACCTCGCCTCGTTCCGCGCGCTGCCGGTTGTCGGCGATGGCGCGCCGACCCGCGTCTACCAGGTGGACAACACCATCGGCCATGACCTGTCGCAGGGCGTGCTGCAGCAGACCGGCAATGATTTCGACTTTGCCGTCACCACACCGGGCTTTTTTGCCGTGCAGTTGCCGGATGGCGGCGAAGCCTACACCCGTAACGGCGGTTTTGAGCTGGATGCGACCGGTACCATGCGTACGCGTACTGGCATGGCAATTGCTGGTGAGAGCGGCCCGCTGCAGATTCCGGAAGGCTACAAGGTGGATGTGCGCCAGGATGGCTATGTGTTCGCCATCCCCGCCAACGGCGGCGAGCCGCAAGAGGTTGGCCGCATCAAGCTGGTCAACCCGCCGGCCGGCACCATGTACAAGGGCGATGACGGCCTGTTCCGCCAGAGCAACGGCGAGGACGCCGATGCCGATCCGGCGGTGCGGGTGCGCAGCGGTTTTCTGGAGGCCAGCAATGTCAATGCCGTCGACAGCCTGGTACAGATGATCAGCCACGCCAAACAATACGACCTGAATGTCCGCATGATGCAGACTGCGGACCAGGATGCTCGCCAGGCGACACAGATCCTGTCGCTGAACGCGTAACGAAAAGATAGCCAGGTAACGACACCATGATGCGTTCGCTCTACATCGCCAAGACCGGTATGGAATCCAGCCAGTTCCGCCTGGACGTGATTTCCAACAACCTGGCCAACGTGGGTACCAAGGGTTTCAAGCGCAGCAATGCCGTGTTCGAAGACCTGATGTACCAGACGCTGCGCGAGCCGGGCTCGCGCCTGCAGACCGGCGAGGAACTGCCGACCGGCCTGCACATCGGCCTCGGCTCGGCGGCCACCGCCACCACGCGGGTGCATACCCAGGGTGGCCTGTCGACCACCGACAATGTGTTTGACCTGGCGGTGAACGGCCGCGGCTTCTTCAAGGTCACCACGCCGGATGGCGAGACCGCCTATACCCGCAACGGCCAGTTCCAGCGCGGCTCCACCGGGCGGCTGGAAACGGCGGAAGGTTACCCGCTGCAGCCGGAAATCACGGTGCCGGACGGCACCGGCTTCCAGGTGGCTGCCGACGGCACGGTGTCCTACATTCCCGCAGGCGACACCACGCGGGTGGATGCCGGTCAGCTGGAGCTGGCGGACTTCATCAATTCTGCCGGCCTGGAAAGCCTGGGCGGCAATCTTTACCGCGAAACCACCGCCTCGGGGGCGCCGATTGCCGGTACCGGCGGCCTGCTGGGCTTCGGCGCGATCAAGTCCGGTTTCCTAGAAGAATCCAACGTCAACGTGGCCGAGGAACTGGTGGGCATGATCCAGGCGCAGCGCGCCTACGAGATGAACTCGCGTGCCATCAAGACGTCCGATGAAATGCTGCAGCGCCTGACGCAGCTGTAATCGCTGAGGATGACGGTGATGAAAAAACTGCTGCCCTTGCTGGGTGTGCTGCTGCTGGCGGCCTGCAGCACCCAGGCGCCGCCCATTACCCAGCAGCCGATGTCGCTGCGGCCGCAGGGCCAGCCGGCGGCGGTGCTGCCGCAAGGCTCCATTTTCCAGTCCGCCAGTTATCAGCCGTTTTTCGAGGACAAGGTGCCGCTGCGCGTCGGCGACATCCTGACCGTGACCATCAGCGAAAGCTCCACCTCGTCGAACAAAGAAGACTCGGCCGGCAACCGCTCGTCCAGCATCGACGGCTCGATCGGCGCCTCGCTGTCGCTGCCGTTTGTGCCGGGTGCGCTGGAGAAGAAACTGGCCGGCACCTCGCTGAGCGGTAGCGGCTCGGCCAGCGACTCCGGCAAGACCAGCAGCTCCAATAGCAGCCGTTTCCAGGCCACCATCACGGTGACGGTGATCGATGTCTACCCGAACGGCAATCTGCTGGTCAGCGGTGAAAAACAGGTCAAGGTCAACAGCGAGCACGAGTTCGTGCGCTTGTCCGGGGTGGTGAACCCGCGCGATATCGCCCAGAATCGCACCATTGAATCCACCCGGCTGGCCGATGCGCGTATCGAGCAGGTCAACCAGGGGCGCAGCCGCTGGTATAACGACGTGGGCTGGCTGCAGAAGATTTTCCTGTCGGTGATGCCGTTCTGAAACGGAATGCAAACATGAAGCGATGCTTGGTGCTGCTGCTGGCCGGCCTGTTGTGTGTGAACGCACAGGCGGCGCAGCGGCTGAAGGAAATCAGCAGTGTGGCGGGGGTGCGTTCCAACCCCTTGCTCGGCTACGGCCTGGTGGTGGGACTGGATGGCAGCGGCGACAAGTCCGGTTCCTCGCCGTTCACCACCCAGTCGCTGGCCAATATGCTCAACCAGCTGGGGGTCCAGGTGCCGGTCGGTACCAAGCTCGATCCCAAGAACGTGGCCGCGGTGTCGCTGACCTCGGTGCTGCCGCCGTTCGGCCGACGCGGCCAACCTTTGGATGTCACGGTATCGTCGATTGGCGACGCCAAGAGCCTGAAGGGCGGCACGCTGTTGCTGTCGCCGCTGAAGGGGGCGGACGGCCAGATCTATGCGCTGGCGCAGGGTAACGTGGTGGTCGGCGGCGCCGGTGCCGCCTCGGGCGGCAGCAAGGCGCAGGTCAACCACCTGAGCGTTGGCCGCATCCCGGCCGGCGCCACCATCGAGCGCGAGGTGCCGAATGCCTTTGCCAGCAGCGAAGTGGTGATGCTGAACCTGCAGGAATCGGACTTCACCACCGCCAACCGGGTGGTGATGGCGGTGAACCGCGAGTTTGGCGCCAACACCGCGCGCGCGCTGGACGGCGCCTCGGTGGAGGTGCGGGCGCCGCAGGATAGCAACAGCCGCATCCAGTTTCTGTCGCGGCTGGAGAACCTCAACGTGGAACCGGGCGAGGATACGCCGCTGGTGATCATCAATGCCCGCACCGGCTCCATCGTGATGAACAAGGCGGTGAAGCTGGAGCCGTGTGCCATTGCGCATGGCAACCTGTCGGTGACCGTGAGCAACACCCCTGGCGTGAGCCAGCCGCCGCCGCTGAGTGGCGGCAATACCGTGACCACCAACCAGGCCAATGTGGCGATCAAGGCGGATGCCGGCAAGGTCATCAACCTGCCGGGCGGTGCCTCGCTGTCGCAGGTGGTGAATGCGCTCAACACCGTGGGCGCCACGCCGCAGGACCTGGTTTCCATTCTGCAGGCGATGAAATCCTCCGGCGCGCTGAAGGCCGATCTGCAGATCATCTGAGGCGGCTTGCGGCCAACATGAGAAAGCACCTGCGGGTGCTTTTTTTGTTGGCCCGCTTTTTGCTGTAAAGCGGGTGACTGTAACCGGAGCACCCAGCATGTCCCTGCCCACACTTCCCAATCGCCTGGTGATGGACCCCGCGTCCACGCAGGGCATGGCCGAGCTGACGCGCAAAGACCCCAAGGCGGCGATGCGGGCGGTGGCCGGCCAGTTCGAGGGCTTGCTGTTGAGCCAGCTGATGTCGGCGATGCGCGAGAACTCGCTGGGCGGCGACGAGGACTCCGGCGAGATGGACACCTTTCGCGGCATGTACGACCAGCAGCTGGTGCAGGGCATGATCCAGTCCGGCGGTATGGGGCTGGCCGATGTGCTGACACAGCAGCTGATGCGGGCGGCAAATCTGGCCGATACGCAGCAAGAACTGCCGCCGCTTGCCGGCTCCTTGCCGCCGGCAGTATCGCCGGCGCAGCTGCGCCAGGCCTACGGCGGCAGCGTCGATCCGCTTGCCAGCGCGGGGCCCGCCGCCAGCAGCGAGCCGCTGCCGGGCGACAAGGACGGCTTCGTCGCCGCCATGCTGCCGCACGCACGGCGTGCCGCCGAGCGTCTGGGTGTGGCGCCGGAACTGCTGGTGGCGCACGCGGCGCTGGAATCCGGCTGGGGGCGGCGCATGCTGCGCCAGGCGGACGGCCAGAACAGCTTCAACCTGTTCGGCATCAAGGCGACCGGCAACTGGCAGGGCGGTTCGGTGGCGGCGCTGACTACCGAGTACGAGTCGGGCAAGGCGAAAAAGCAGGTGGAAAGCTTCCGCGCCTACCAGTCCTATGCCCAGTCTTTCGACGACTACGCACAGCTGATCGAAAGCAGCCCGCGTTATCGCCAGGCATTGAACCAAGGCAATGATTTCGGCGCTTATGCGCAAGCGCTGCAGCGTGGCGGCTACGCCACCGATCCGGCTTACGCCGCCAAGCTGCAGGCAGTGGCCAAGAGTGTTGTCGCCCTGTAAGGCTTCAATTTACGGCCCTGCTGCCGATATAAAGTAGTAAGGAGAGCAAGATGAATCTGTTGAATCTGGGTGCGAGCGGCGTTTCTGCGGCCAGGGTGAACCTGGAAACCACCAGCCACAACATCAGCAACGTGAATACCGACGGTTATTCGCGGCAGGTGGTATCGCAAAAGGCGGCGCTGCCACAGTACAGCGGTTTCGGCTTTCTGGGGCAGGGCGCCGACATTGCCAGCGTCAGCCGCATGTTCGACCAGTTTGTCGAGGTGGAGCTGCGTACCTCCACGTCGACCATCAGCTCGCTGCAGGCGCAGCAGAATGCGCTGGGCACCATCGACAATATGCTGACCGACAGCTCCACCGGCATCATGGCCTCGGTACAGCAGTTCTTTACCGCCATGCAGACCGCTGCGGCCAACCCGACCTCCATCGCCACCCGCCAGGTGGTGCTGAGCGAGGCGCAGGCGCTGGTGGACCGCTTCCAGACCACCAACAGTCAGATCGAGGAACTGCGCCAGAACCTGCGCAGCTCGGTGGATGTGTCGGTCAACCAGATCAACACCCTGACCGAGAACCTAGCCAAGATCAATCGCCAGATCACCATCCTGTCGGATGGCTCGGCCAAGGTGCCGAACGACCTGCTTGACCAGCGCGACAAGCTGGTGGTGGACCTTGGCAAGCTGATCAATGTCAACGTGGTGCAGTCGGACGACGGCAACTACAACGTGTTTCTCGACAGTGGCCAGGCGCTGGTGGTGGGGCCGAGCTCATCCAAGCTGTATACCCAGACCACGCAGAGCTCTACCACGGTGATGCTGGATAACCAGTTCACGCCGGATAGCCAGATCAGCTACACCGATATCCGCGGCGGCGCGCTGCAGGGTTATCTGCAACTGCTGGAGCAGGACATTCCGCGCGTGCAGATCGACCTGGGCAACCTGGCGGTCGAGTTTACCGATGCGGTGAACCGCCAGCATGCGCTGGGGGTGGACCTGACCGGGCAATACCAGCAGGCGACGTCGCAGCAATATCTTGACCCCGCCACGCCGTCCGGCCCGTATGTCGCCCAGGACGGCGGCCTGTTCCAGGACTTGAGCCAGGAGCGGCTGAAGGCGGAAAACGCCACTACGATTACCGACGAGGCGCTGGCAATGCAGCTGGCGGTGACGCATATGGCGGTGAAAGTGGGCAACCCGGCGCAACTGGCGATGTCGTCCGGGGTGATTGCCACCTCGCAGGTCAGTGCCGACGGTTCGATCACCAAGCCGGTGATCAGCTCGGTGTGGCAGGAGGCTTACCTGCACCAGGACAACAGCACGCCGTTTGTCGGCAAGGAGCCCAATGCGCGGCTGGTGGACGTGCTGCCGCCGCCGGCCACGGTGCAGATTCCGTTCGATGCCAGTACCAACCCGGTGTTCGGCACGCCCACTGTGTCGATTGCCGGCTATACCGCCACGGCGGTGACCAAGTCGACCAGCCAGCAGGGGGTGTGGGAGTTCGAGCTGACCAGCACTGCGGCGCCGTCGCAGACGGTGAAGCTGGCGTTCAAGGCGGAATCGCTGCCGCTCACCGGCACGCAGAGCCTGACGATTCGCGCCCGCGACCCGGCCACCGATGGCGTGAACGGCATGGACAACAGCAATATGCTGGCCATCAACAGCCTGCAGTCCAAGCCGATCCTGGCCAGTACCAAGACCGGCACCACCTCGCTGCTAGCCAAGATTACCGACCCCGGTTTCACCCGCACCTCGACCATGGAAGTGTTCTTTGCACAGACGGTCAGCTATGTGGGTAGCCGCGGCAGCATTACCGACGTGCAGTTGAAGGCGCAACAAAACCTCAACCTGGAAGTCACCAAGAAGAAACAGGGGCTGTCGGGAGTGGATCTGGACGAGGAAGCGGCCAACCTGGTGAAGTTCCAGCAGGCCTACCAGGCGTCCAGCAAGGTGATCCAGGTGGCGCAGGAAACGTTCCAGGCCATTCTGGATGCCGTAGCGTAAGTAGAGGACTGAGTCATGAGAGTTACCAACGCCACACAATTCGGTCTCGGGGTGTTTTACATGCAGCAGAAGCAGCAGAGCCTGCAGAAGCTGTATGAACAGATTTCCTCCAAGCAGCGGGTGATCACCTCGTCCGATGACCCGGCCGCGGCCTCGCTGGCGATCGAGGTGACCGCGATTGCCGATCGCAGCAGCCGCTTTGTCAGCAATGCGAGCCTGGCGTACGACCAGCTGGCGACCACGGATACCACGCTGCAGAACGTGTCGGACGTGATTACCCGAGTGCGCGAACTGGCGGTACAGGCCGGCAAGCCGGCGCTGTCGCAGACCGACCGCGCGGCGATGCGTGCCGAGCTGGTGGAGGTGACCAAGAACCTGGTGGGGCTGTTCAATACCACCAGCGCCGAGGGCAATTACATTTTCGGCGGTACCGCCACCGGCTCGAAACCGTTCGACCTGTCGTGGGAACCTGCCATCCAGGTGGATTACCAGGGCAATATGCAGCGCCAGGAAGTGGCCGTCGGCACCTCGCGCACGCTGGCGCTGACCGAGCCTGGCAACCTGGTGGCCGGGCAGACCAGTACCGTGCCGGCACTCACCACCGCGCTGGCAGCGGTGCCGGCCGCGCCGCCGGCGATCCCCAGCAACCTGCCCGCGGTCAGCAAGGACCCGGATGCCTTTTCTGCCGGCAACGAGTTGTTCCAGGCTATTTCCCGGCTGGATGTGTTGTTGCGGGTTGGGCCGAACGATGCGGCCAGCACCGCGGAATTCGATCGCATGCTGTATGAGTCGCGGCAGCTGACCGCCGCCGGTACGACCCCGAATCCGTACAAGGCCTACGAGGACTTTGCCGCCACGCCGGACTGGAACATTCCCGATCCGCCCAGCCCGGACAGCGGCAGCGCCTATTACTCCAAGGGCATGGCCGAGGTGTTGAAGGGGCTGGATGCCGGTTTTGAACAGGTGGTGTCGGTGAATACCGTGATCGGCTCGCGCATGAACGCGGCGCAGACGGTGAAGGATATCGGTGCCGAGCTGGACATCAACTACACCAAGCGCATCCAGCAGCTGGTGGGGCTGGACGAGGACGGCTACGTGAAGGCCATTTCCTCCTACCAGCAGGCGGTGACGGCGCTGCAGGCGTCGCAGCAGACTTTCTCCAGCATCAGCAAGTTGTCACTGTTCAACTATCTGTGATGGCGCGGACTTAGTGGTATGATGCCGCCCTTTGTCGGCATGGCGGTGGGAATGATATGGAAACAATGCGTTTGTCCAAGCGCCTGGCTGAAATGGGCGTCTGCTCGCGCCGCGAAGCAGATGTCTACATTGAAAAAGGCTGGGTAAAGGTAAACGGTGTTGCCGCCGTGCTGGGGCAGAAAGTGGGACCGGACGATCACATCGTGGTCGAAAAGCAGGCGCTGGCGGCGCAGTCCCACCGTGTGACCATTCTGCTGAACAAGCCGGTCGGCTATGTGTCCGGCCAGGCGGAAAACGGCTACCAGCCGGCGGTGGTGCTGGTGCGGCCGGAAAACCACTGGAGCGCGGATCAGGCCAAGATCAACTTCTCCCGCGATCACCTGAAAGGGCTGGCGCCGGCCGGCCGGCTGGATATCGACTCGGTCGGTCTGCTGGTGTTGACGCAGGACGGCCGGGTAGCCAAAGAGATCATCGGCGAAAATTCGGACGTGGAAAAAGAGTACCTGGTGCGGGTGGAAGGCGAGCTGGATGCCGATGGCCTGCGCCTGCTCAACCATGGTCTGGCGCTGGACGGCCAGCCGCTGCAGCCGGCCAAGGTGTGGTGGCAAAACCAGGATCAACTGCGCTTCATCCTGCGCGAAGGCAAGAAGCGGCAGATCCGGCGCATGTGCGAGCTGGTCGGCCTGCGGGTGGTCGGCCTCAAGCGGATTCGCATCGGCAACATCATGCTCGGCGATCTGCCCACCGGGCAGTGGCGCTACCTGTCGCCGGAAGAAAGCTTCAGCTGATAAAAAAAACCTGCCGCCTGGCAGGTTTTTTCGTTCATCCCCACTGTTTGACCAGAAAGCCGGGGCGGATGCCGGCGTCTTTGAGCGACACCGGGCCGGTGATGCCGTACTCGGCCAGTGCGGTATTGCGCGGCAGCGGTTCGCCGTACATGTCGCCGCTGCCGGCACGCACTGCCGCCACGCGCGGCGTGTTGCCCTTGCCCTCGGCCGGGCGCTGTACCACCACGGCGATCTCGCCATTGCCCAGGCGCACAAAGCTGCCCGGCGGGTAGATGCCGATTTCCTTGATCAGCATGGCGACGAAGCGGGCGTCGAACTCGCTGAAATCGCCGCGGTACAGCTTGCCCAGCGCGATGGACGGCAGGTGGCCGGGACGGTGGGCGTGGGTGGTCAGCAGCGAGGTCAGCACGTCGGTCAGGCGGATCAGGTGCGCGCCGGGGTCGATCTGCTCTTTCTTCAGACCATAGGGGTAGCCGCTGCCATTCCATTCCTCGTGGTGCTGCTGGATCAGCAGGTGCCAGCGCTCGTCCTCTATTTTTAGGTCGCGCAGGATGGCCGACGACAGCAGCGGATGCGCGTACATCTCGGAACGCTGCCCGTCGTCCAGCGGTTGTTCCTGCCGGCTCAGCTCGCTGTGCATCGCGGTGGTGGAGATATTCATGGTGAGCGCGGCGCACAGCAGGATCTGCTGCTCGGCCGGCGGCAGGTTCAGGCGGCGGCCCAGCACCGCCAGGATGGCCGCGGTGTGCAGGCTGTGCATGCTGCCGTAGTCCTTGTACGGCACCAGCAGACAGGCGGCGATCAGCCCGTCCGGGTGCTGGTGGGCCAGCCGGATCAGTTGCTCGGCGACGTTGCCGATTTCCTCGGCAAAATTGCGGAACTGGAAAAAGCGGTTCAGCAGGCCGCCCATCTTGTGCGCCAGCCTATCCATCTCGATGATGGGGTTGCTCTGCCGGTTGGCGTGCTCGCGGCGTTCCTGCTCGTGTTTTTCCCGCCGCTCACGCAGCTCTTTCTCGATCAGTGCCGCGCGGTCATGGCCGGTGATCAGGCCATGCTCCAGCAGCCGCTGTTTCTGCGTTTCGGTCAGGACATAATGTCCCCGCTTGATGAACAGCATGCCGTTCTTGGCGAACACATCGGTGGGCAATTCGGCACCGAGGGTGATCATGTTGGCTGGTAGCGGGGTGGTGGGCTTGCTCATGGTGGTCTTGCCTTAATGCGTGATGCCGGCAGCGCGGGATGCGTCAGCGCACCTGTGGCGCGCTGCTGCGTAGGCGCTTCCACAGGTCTGCCAGATACTGCGGGCGGACGCCGATCTGCTGCTGGTCTAGGGCCTGCAATATCTTGTACTGCGAATTATTGGCCTCGCGCAGTTGCGGTTTGTTATAGGAGCTGCCGTTGTTGCTGCGCAGTACCGCCACGCAGGGTTCGTTGGCGCGGCTGCGGCGCTGCAGCACCACGCCCATCTCGTGATTGGCCAGCTGCACAAAACAGCCGGGCGGGTAGATGCCCAGCTCTTTCACCAGCAGGGCGGTAAAGCGGTAATCGAACGAGCGGTCGGCTTCCAGAAACACATGCGCCAGCGCCTTGTTGGGTTTCAGTGCCGCACGATAGCCGCGCGGCGCCAGCTTGGCGGCGGTGACATCGGCCAGATGCAGCAGGTGCGATAGCGGCTCGATATGCTCGCGGTTGAGGCCGTACGGGTAGCCCTTGCCGTTCCATTGTTCGTGATGCGTCTGCACCAGCTGGTGCCAGACCTCGTCATGCACGCCCATCTCGCGCAGCATGGCGGAAGACAGCAGCGGGTGGGCCTCGATCTGCTGCCGCTGCTCGTCGCTCAGCGGGCCGCGCTGGTGGTGCAGGCTGTCCATCAGGCTGGCGATCGACAGGTTCATGGTCAGCGCCGCACACAGCAGGCTGCCGCGTACCTCGGCCGGCAGCTCCAGCTTCTCGGCCAGCACCGCCAGGATGATGGCGACGTGGATGCTGTGTGCCGACGCGTACTTGCTCATCGGCACCAGCAGCACTGCGGCCAACATGCCGTCCGGCGCGCGCAGGGTGAAGGCGGTGAGGCGGCTGACCAGCGCCCGTACCCGCTGCTCGAAGCCCGCGGCGGACAGGCCGGTGCCCAACAGGTAGTCCAGGTGGCGGGTGGCGTGCTGCACCTCCTCGAACGGGCTGAAGTCTCCGATGCGCGTCAGGTCGCTGTCCACTGGCGGCAGCGGGCCGGAGGGGTGGGCGATGCCCATGCTGACCAGCCGTTCACGCTGGCGCTCGTTCAGCACGTAATGGCCTTTTTTCAGCAACAACAGGCCGTTGCGGGCATAAATGTCCGCCGGCAATGCTTCGCCGACTTTCAATACCTGCGCCAGCGGCGGCATGTTATCGGAATTCCCCATGGCACCCATATATAAGTAGCTGCAACAATACTCATTTGATTGTGGCACAAATCCCGGCTAGGGCGGGGCGAGTCCGGCATCAATAGTTGCGGGGCAGTTCATCCCAGAGCTTTTGCAGACGTTTCATCGACACCGGGTAGGGAGTCTTGAGTTCCTGGGCGAACAGGCCCACGCGCAGCTCCTCGATATGCCAGCGGAAGGCCTGCAACGCGGCGGAAGGTTGGCCGCGTGCGGTTTCCTCCGCCACGCGCGCCTCCCACTTCGCCCACAGTTCGCGGATCTCGGCACCGCGCTGGCCGTCGCGCTGGGCATTGGTGGGCTGCTTGTCCATGCGCAGGCCCATCGCTTTCATATAGCGCGGCAGTTGCGGCAACTGCGGCCACGGCGTGGCGGCCAGGAAGCCCTTGTACACCAGGCGCCCCAACTGCTGGGTCAGCTCGAAGCCCAGCTTGTGCTTCTGCATTCTTGGCGCCAGCGCCTGGTATTCGCCGGCGATCTGGTTCAGGTAGCTGGTCACTGCCTGGGTTACCGCCGGCAGCCGGGTGCGCGCGCGCGCCTTCTGTTCGTTGAAGGCTTTTTCCGTGCGCGGCAGTTCGTCGTCGCCGATGAAGGCGCGGTCGCAGATGGCGGCAATCGCGTCCTGCAGCAGCTCGTCCACATTGCACACCGTGCGCAGCTGCAGCCCCAGCTGGGTCATGCCCGGCAGGCCCTTGTTCAGCTGCTTCATGTGCTCCTTCAGCTGGTATTGCAGCAGACGCACCACGCCCTGGCGGTGCGCATGGTTGGCCGCACCTTCGGTATCGAACAGGCGGATCGCCACGTGTTCGCCCTTGCCGTCGTTTTCCAGCGTCAGCGCCGGGAAGCCGGTGAGCTGCTGGCGGCCACGGGCGAACTGGATCGCCTGCGGCAGCTCGCCGAAGTCCCAGGCTTCCACCTGGTCGCGCTCGAACTCGGCGCTGGTGTCGCGGAAAGTGAGCTGCGCCGCCTGGCCGAACTGCTTTTGCAGCGCGATCAGGTCGCGGCCCATGCCGATTTCCTGCTTGCCGTCGTCGATGATGCGGAAGTTGAACTGCAGGTGCGGCGGCAGCTCCACGGTATCGAACTCCAGCGGGTCCACCTTCACGCCGCCGGTCTCGCGCAGGATGAAGTGCGCCAGCTGCGGGGCGATCGGCTTGAACTGATCCGGGTTGGTCAGCAGGAAGCGGGTAACGAAGTCCGGCACCGGCACGCAGCTGCGGCGAATCTGCTTGGGCAGGCTCTTGATCATGGCCTGCAGCTTGTCGCGGATCATGCCCGGCACCAGCCATTCGAACTCGGCCGGCTCCAGTGTGTTCAGCGCCGCCAGCGGCAGGTCGATGGTGACGCCGTCCAGCGGGTGGTTCGGCTCGAAGCGGTAGCGCAGGCGGCAGCGGCTGCCGGCCAGCTCGCGGTATTCCGGGAACTGGGTTTCCGACACATTCTCGGCGGTGTGGCGCATCAGTTCCTCACGGGTGAGGAACAACAGCTTGGGGTTGGCTGCTTCCGCATCCTTGCGCCAGGCTTCAAAGCTGGCGGCATCCACCACGTCAGCCGGAATGCGCTCGGCGTAGAAGGCGAACAGCGCCTCTTCATCCACCAGCACGTCCTGGCGGCGCGCCTTGTGCTCCAGCTGCTCCACCTCGCGGATCAGCTGCTGGTTGCGCTGGAAGAACGGCGCATTACTCACGTACTCCATGGCCACCAGCGCGCCGCGGATGAACAGCTCGCGCGCTTCTTCCGGTGCGATGCGGCCGTAGCTCACCGGGCGGCGGGCGATCAGCGTCAGGCTGAACAGGGTAACGCGTTCGCTGGCCACCACCTCGCCGCGCGACTTTTCCCAGTGCGGGTCAAAGTGGTGCAGCTTCACCAGGTGCGGCGCCACGTCCTCCACCCAGTCCGGCTCCACGCGCGCCACGCAGCGGGCGTACAGCTTGGTGGTTTCCACCAGCTCGGCGGCCATCAGCCACTTCGGGCGTGCCTTTTTCAGGCCGGAACCGGGGAACATCAAAAAGCTGCCGCCGCGGGCGCCGTTGTAGTCGTCGCCTTCCTGCGACTTCATGCCGAGGTTGCCGATCAGGCCGGTGAGCAGCGCCTTGTGCAGCTTCTCGTAGGCCAGGGTCTCGGCCTGGGCGCGTTTCTTCGGCGTGGCCTCGGTGCCGGTTGGTGCTGCCGGGGCATGCGCCGCCTCGCGCTCGATCAGGCCCATGTCGGCGGCGATTTCCGCCAGCTGCGCGTGCAGCTCGCGCCATTCGCGCATGCGCAGATGCGACAGGAAGTGCTGGTGACACAGGTTCACCAGCTGGCGGTTGCTCTGCTTGTTGCTGAGTGCGTCGGCAAAGAAGTCCCACAGATGTAGGAAGGACAAGAAATCGGATTTCTCGTCGCTGAAGCGGGTATGGGCGCGGTCGGCGGCCTCGCGCGCCTCGAACGGCCGCTCGCGCGGGTCCTGCACCGACAGCGCGGCAGCGATGATCAGTACCTCGCGCACGCAGTGGTGTTCGCGGCCGGCCAGCAGCATGCGGCCAACCTTGGGGTCCACCGGGATGCGCGCTAGCTCCTTGCCCACCTGGGTGAGCTGCAGCGCCTCGTCCACCGCGCCCAGCTCCTGCAGTACCTGGTAGCCGTCGGCGATCAGGCGGCTGGACGGCGGCTCGATGAAGGGGAACTGGTCCACCTGGCCCAGGCGCAGCGCCGCCATGCGCAGGATCACTGCCGCCAGGCTGCTGCGCACGATTTCTGGGTCGGTAAACGCGCCACGGGCGTTGAAGTCGGCCTCGTCGTACAGCCGCACGCACACGCCGGCTTCCACCCGGCCACAGCGGCCGGCACGCTGGCGTGCGGCGGCCTGCGAGATCTTCTCCACCTGCAGCTGTTCCACCTTGGCGCGCGGGCTGTAGCGCTTGATGCGCGCGAGGCCGGTGTCGATCACGTACTTGATGCCGGGCACGGTGAGCGAGGTTTCTGCCACGTTGGTGGCCAGCACGATGCGGCGGCCGCCGGAAGGCTTGAAGATCTTCTGCTGGTCCTCGTTGGACAGCCGCGCGAACAGCGGCAGCACCTCGTAATGGCGGATGCCGCTGCGGCGCAGCTTGTCGGCGGTGTCGCGAATCTCGCGCTCGCCGGGCAGGAAGACCAGCATGTCGCCGGGGCCGTGGCGCGAGATTTCCGCCACCGCCTCGACGATGGCGTCTTCCATCTCCATCTCGCGCTCGTCTTCGTCGCGCTGCTTCAGCGGGCGGTAGCGCACCTCCACCGGGTAGGTGCGGCCGGATACTTCGATCACCGGCGCGTTATCGAAGTGGCGGGCGAAGCGGTCGGCGTCGATGGTGGCCGAGGTGATGATCACCTTCAGGTCCGGCCGGCGCGGCAGCAGCTGCTTCAGGTAGCCCAGCAGGAAGTCGATGTTGAGGCTGCGCTCGTGCGCCTCGTCGATGATGATGGTGTCGTAGGCTTCCAGGTGGCGGTCGGTCTGCGTTTCCGCCAGCAGGATGCCGTCGGTCATCAGCTTGACCACGCTGCGCTCCGACAGTTTGTCGGTGAAGCGCACCTTGAAACCGACGTGGTTGCCCAGCTCGCTGCCCAGCTCCTGCGCGATGCGGGTGGCCACCGAACGGGCGGCAAGCCGGCGCGGCTGGGTGTGGCCGATCAGCCCGTACACGCCGCGGCCCAGCTCCAGGCAGATCTTGGGCAGCTGGGTGGTTTTGCCGGAGCCGGTTTCGCCGCAGATGATCACCACCTGGTTGGCGGCAATCGCCGCCTTGATGTCGTCGCGCTTCTGGTTGACCGGCAGCGCGTCGTCGAAGCTCGGCTTGGGCAGATGCTGGGCGCGCACCGCGGCGCGGCTGGCGGATTTGGCGATCTGCGCGGCGAGGTCGGCCAGCAGACGGTCTGCCGGCTGCTGGCGCTTGCTGCGCTGCTCGGCGTCGGCCAGCTTGCGCTTCAGGCCGTAACGATCGCGGATCAGGCAGGTGGACAGGGCGGCTTTGAGTTCGGGCAGGGTGGGGGTGGTCATGCGGCGGGTAAAGAGCACGGAATTCGACAAGGCGGGCAGTATAGCAGAGCGTCTTGCTGCGCCAGACAAGGCATTGCGGCCAACCTTGAGGTTGGCCGCAATGGGCTGACGGTGACAGGCGCGGGCCGTGGCCGGATCAGGCGCTGCTGCTGCTCTGTTCGGCAGGCTTGAGGCTGATGCTGGTGTCGCCGGGCAGGCCGTCCGTGGCCCAGCGGTCGAACTCGGCCATGATCGTGTCGTAGGTCTGCTGGCTGATGTCCGGCAAGGCGCCGCCCAGCATTTCCTTAGCTTGATCAAAGCCCTGGCTGACGGCATCGCGTACGGCCTCCAGCCGCGACGGGTCGTCGCCTATCATCGAGCGGGCAAAGCTCAGGATGCGTTCGGCGGTCTTGCGCACGCCGAATTCGCCGTCCTCGGCAATCGCCGCCTGCGCCGCCTTGATGGTTTCCGGGTCGGCGCTCAGCTTCTGTTCGCCGCTGACCACCTTTTTCCACTCCAGCCCCTGTTTTTGAATCAGGTTGCCCAGCAGCTGCAGCATTTCGCCGGCCTTGCGGTCGGACTCTTCCAGCATCGCCGTCAGGTCGACCTGCTGCGGCGCCTCGCTCTTGCGCGGCTTGTCGTAGGTCAGCGCGGCGGTGTCGTCCTGCTGGCCCAGCGTGACTTTCTCCTGCTGTTTCTCGCGCTGTTCCGCCTGCTTGGCGGCGGCGCGGGCGTGGGCCTCGCTGCTGACCTGGCGGCCTGGCGGGGTGATGGGAGGGGTATTGATACGCGAGATGTCCATAACGGCTCCGGGGCAGACAAGGGGATAGTTCTTTATCGGCCAGGGCACGGTTTTTTGCAGGCCGGAATGCGGTTTCGACGCTATGATTTTGCCTTGCTGGCGGCCGGCAAATGCCTGCCGTAATGCCTAATGAATTGAATGGCATGTCGCTGGCTTTTTGCCGTAGCGGCAAACACTTGATCAATGCGCATGCGCTATCGAATAATGCAAATGACAAGTGTTATCCGGTTTGTTTTTTATCAACGCATATCAAATCGATCTGTGGAATATAAAGCGTTCTGATTTGAATGCCGTCTGGAGTGTGGTGTGACGTTTCCCCATGCCGTTGAATCGATCATTTCCCGCAATGTGCTGACTTGTGCGCCGGACACCCCGGTGAGCGAGGCCGCGCAGGCGATGTGCCGTGCCCATTGCGGTTCCATCGTGGTGGTGGATGCGCAGGGACACCCGCTGGGCATCTGGACCGAAAGCGACGTGGTGAAGCTGGACCTGTTTCATCCGCAGGTGGCGCAGTGTCCGGTACGCCAGTTCATGAGCTCGCCGGTGCTGAGCATCCCGGCGGACATGTCGGTGCAGGAAGCCACCGCGCACATGCACGACAACAAGGTGCGCCATCTGCTGGTGACCAGCCCGGTGAGCAACCGGCTGCTGGGGCTGGTGTCGGCTACCGATATCGTGGTCAACCAGGACGCCGAGTTCTTCCTGCGCCTGAAGCGGCTGGACAGCATGCTGCACCGGCCGCTGGTGATCGTGAATGCCGATCAGCCGGTGGTGGCGGCCATGCACCAGATGCGCGAGTTCGCGGTAGAGGCGCTGGGGGTGCGTTACCCGGACGGCAGCTGGGGCATCCTCACCCAGAGCGACGTGGTGCGCTTTGTCGCCGGTGGCGACAGCGCGCTGCCGGTGTCGGCGCTGGCCAGCCACCCGCTGCGCACGGTGTCGCGGCAGATGACCCTACTTAACGCACGGCGCATGCTGCAGGAAGGGCGCACCCGCCACCTGGGGGTGGATGGCGACGATGGCCAGCTGATCGCCATCATCGGCATGTCCGACATCCTGGCCACCATGGAGCAGGAGTTCCTGATCGAGCTGCGCTCGGCGCTGCGCGAGCGCGACGAGGCGCTGCTGCAGTCGCGGCAGAGCCTGCAGCTGGCCGACAAGGTGTTCGAATCCACGCTGGAAGGCATCGTCATCACCGACCACTACGGGGTGATCCAGTCGGTCAACCCGGCGTTCACCCGCATCACCGGCTACAGCCGCGACGAAGTGCTGGGCAAGACGCCGGCGATCCTGAAATCCGGCCGCCAGTCCGCCGACTTCTACGAGCATATGTGGCGGCAGCTGAAAAACGACGGCTACTGGCAGGGCGAGGTGGTGAATCGCCGCAAGAGCGGCCTGCTGTATACCGAGCACCTGACCATCACCGGCATCCCAGATGGCTTTGGCGGCACCCGCCATTACGTGGCGGTGTTCTCCGACATCACCCAGCGCAAGCAGGCGGAGGAGCGGCTGCATTTCCTCGCCAACCACGACGCGCTGACCGGGCTGCCCAACCGCACGCTGTTTGGCGAAAAGCTGCAGAGCGCCATCGAACAGGCACAGGAGCACGGCCAACGTCTGGCGCTGATGTTCATCGACCTGGACCGCTTCAAGCTGATCAACGACACCCTCGGCCATCAGGCCGGCGACGAGCTGCTGGTGAAGATCGCCGCCCGGCTGCAGACCGAGGCGCCGGCCGGTAGCACCGTGGCGCGCCTGGCCGGTGACGAATTCACCCTGCTGCTGCCCAATGTCGGCTCGCTCAACAGCGTGGCCAGCCTGGCGCAGGACGTGCTGGACGGCATCGCCGGCGAGGTGGTGCTGGCCGGCAGCAGCAAGGTATTCATCTCCGCCAGCCTCGGCATCGCCATGTATCCGGAAGACGGCACCACCGCCGATTCGCTGCTGGTGAACGCCGACGCGGCGATGTACCGCGCCAAGAACCGCGGCAAGAACACCTTCCAGTTCTACACCACCGACATGAACGCCAGCGCCATGGCGCGGCTGAAGCTGGAATACGGCCTGCACCGCGCGCTGACGCGCGACGAATTCCAGGTTTGGTACCAGCCCAAGGTGGACCTGGCCAGCGGCCGGCTGGAGGGCATGGAGGCACTGGTGCGCTGGCAACACCCGGAAATGGGGCTGGTGTCGCCGGTGGATTTCATCCCGGTGGCGGAAGAATGCGCGCTGATCGTGCCGCTGGGCGCGTGGGTGCTCAGCGAGGCCTGCCGCTTTACCCGCCAGCTGCAGGACGACTGCGGCTTCAGCGGCCGCGTGGCGGTAAACCTGTCTGGCCGCCAGCTCAAGTTCGGCAATATCGTCGATACCGTGCAGCAGATCCTGCAGGAAAGCGGCCTGTCGGCCAGCAGTCTGGAACTGGAAATCACCGAGAGCACGGCGATGGACAGCGACCAGGAGGTTGGCCGCGCGCTGGAAGGGCTGCGCGGCATGGGGGTGACGCTGGCGATCGACGACTTCGGCACCGGCTATTCCTCGCTGGCCTACCTCAAGAGCCTGCCGGTGCAGGTGCTGAAGATCGACCGCTCCTTCATCGCCGACCTGCATCAGGACAAGGACGACGCGGCGATCGCCTCGGCGGTGATCTCGATGGGCCGCAGCCTGGGCCTGTCCATCGTCGCCGAAGGGGTGGAGCTGCCGGCGCATCGCGACTTCCTGCGCGCGCAGGGCTGCCACATGGCGCAGGGCTATCTGTACGGCAAGCCGATGCCGGCGGAGGTGTTCCGCCGCTATGTGCAGACCTTCGAGGTGCAGCACTAAGCCTGGCCGCAAGGCAGCTGCTGCTACGAAGCCGGTGTCGCTGACACCGGCTTCGGCGTTTTCGGGCGGCGTGGCCGCCGGCGGGGCTCCGTACGCACCCGTCTTCCTCGCGCTTCCCGCCGCAGGGTGTCGCTTTTTTGCCGGCGCTTGCGGCTTGATTTTGCAGCCTTTTTGCCGCTGCGCCGCCGCTGGCGGCCGGCTGGGCGGCAGATGTCGCAATCGGGACGATTCAGGCCGTTTCCCTTTCGTTGTCAGCCCATGTCGCGCGCGTATTCTCGCGGGCACGGCCGCTTGCGTGCCGTGCTGGCGTGGCCCTCACGGGTGGCGCCATTGCCAACAATCACAGCCAACCAACCAAGGCGGAGACAAGCAATGAGTGACAATCGCGGTGTGGTGTACATGGGTCCGGGCAAGGTCGAAGTGCGGGAGATCGAGTCTCCGCGCATGGTCGACCCCAGCGGGCGGGCAATCGGTCACGGCGTAATCCTGAAAGTGGTGACCACCAATATCTGCGGTTCCGACCAGCACATGGTGCGCGGGCGTACCACCGCGCCGGTCGGCCTGGTGCTGGGCCACGAGATCACCGGCGAGGTGATCGAGGTTGGCCGCGACGTGGAAACCCTGCAAGTGGGCGACCTGGTGTCGGTGCCGTTCAACGTGGCCTGCGGCCGCTGCATTACCTGCAAGGAGCAGCATACCGGCGTATGCCTGAACGTGAACCCGGCGCGTGCCGGCGGCGCCTACGGCTACGTCGACATGGGCGGCTGGATCGGCGGCCAGTCCGAATACGTGATGGTGCCGTACGCCGACTTCAACCTGCTGAAGTTCCCGGACCGGGATCGCGCACTGGCCAAGATCCGCGACCTGACCTGCCTGTCCGACATCCTGCCCACCGGCTACCACGGCGCGGTGATGGCCGGGGTGAAACCGGGCTCCACCGTCTACATCGCCGGTGCCGGCCCGGTGGGCCTGGCGGCCGCCGCCTCGGCACGCCTGCTGGGCGCCGCGGTGGTGATCGTCGGCGACATGAACGCCGACCGCCTGGCGCATGCGCGCGCGGTGGGTTTCGAAACCGTCAACCTGTCGCTGGACGCGACCCTGGGCGAGCAGATCGCCGCCTTGCTGGGCACACCGGAGGTGGATTGCGCGGTGGACTGCGTCGGCTTCGAGGCACGCGGCCACGGTGCCGGCAGCCACGAAGAGGCGCCGGCCACGGTGCTGAACTCGCTGATGGAAATCACCAAGGTGGCCGGCGGCATCGGCATCCCCGGTCTGTACGTGACCGACGACCCGGGTGCGGTGGACGCGGCGGCGAAGAAAGGCAGCCTGAGCATCCGCTTCGGCCTCGGCTGGGCCAAGTCGCACAGCTTCCACACCGGCCAGACCCCGGTGATGAAGTACAACCGCAGCCTGATGCAGGCGATCCTGTGGGACCGCCTGCCGATCGCCGACATCGTCAACGTGGAAGTGATCTCGCTAGACCAGGCGCCGGAAGGCTACCGCGCGTTCGACGGCGGCGCGCCGAAGAAATTCGTGATCGACCCGCACAATACGCTGAAGTCGGCGTAAGGCCGTAGGCTGTTGCAGCCATGAAAACGGGCCTCTGCATGCAGAGGTCCGTTTTGTTTGCGTAAAGGTTGGCCGCATGCGGCCAACCTTTCGGGCAGCAGGCCAAGAGCCGGCTCAATATCTGCCGCCTGCGGGCAGGGCGGGCCAAAGCCGCTTATCATGTCAACGTGTTAGCATGGCTGCTATCGGCCTGAAGCAGGCATTGGCTATACCTGCCAATAGCCGACATGCTGACGCACTGCCGCGTCGGCTATCCCCACCACAGCCCAACAAGGCTGCGACATCACATTGAGCCTAGTGTGGCGTCATCAGAAACGCCGATGCCAGAGGCTGCATTGGGGTTGGCCGCGTTCATTCATTCGTATCTAATACCGCCCAGTGCAAAGCAGGTCATAATGGAGAACCAGGCCCACCCTTGTAACCATGCATTCCACTAGCTTAGCTTTATTAGCTTGCTTCAGTCGGCTAATTGGTTACGTTAAGTATGTAGAGATTTTCTGTGGCACGTAGCGACCCTAAAAACAGGACCCGATACTGGTGGGATACCCACACGCCAGGCTTGAGCCTAATGTGTGCCGACTTTACTACGCAGAAATTTTCACCACATACGCATGATGGATTTGTCATCGCAATTACGGAGGCAGGCGGCTCCATAATTAAGAGTCGCGGCATCGAGGGAGAGGCGCGCACCTCTACGTTACTGGTTTTCAATCCTGCAGAAGTACATTCTGGCGGGATGGGATGGAGCGAGCGCTGGCGATACCGCTCGCTCTACCTGACAACTTCAGCGCTGGACGTGGTTGCTCAAGGACTAGGGGTCGCGAGTGTTCCCTATTTTTTGCGCAATATATTCGATGATGCAGACCTCATTACCGGGTATCTCAGGCTGCACCGTGCATTAGAAGATGGTCATGACCTCTTCCAAGAACGAGAGCTGCTGTTTGCTACTTTCGGTCTCCTGTATGAGAGACACGGTAGTGGTGGCGGGCGTCTCGACGATCCTCCGCAGGACCAGGTATTACTCCAGCAAGTTGTCGAAATCATGAACGACCTGTACGCGGACAACTTGCTACTTGATGATATCAGCGCCATGGTTGGACTGACCCCGTTTCAACTTATCGGACTGTTCAAGCGTACCCTCGGCCTTACTCCCCACACCTACTTGACGCAAATCCGGCTCAAAAGAGCATGCCACTATCTATCACTCGGCATGCCTATCGTTCATGTGGCTTCGGCAACCGGTTTTTATGACCAGAGCGCGCTCACGAAACAGTTCAAGCGCTGCTATGGCATTACGCCTTTGCAGTTTCAAGCAGCAGCCTGCAGGCCCGGTCTCTGACTCCACCGCTCATTCAATTTTTGCCAATACGGTAGAGGTGCAGCGCTTCAAACTCGAACGGTCATTAACGAGAGTTGGAGCCATCATGACTGCTCACGAGCAATGCAATCCCCCATCCCTTTTGCCCAGCGATGCAAATTCTTCAAGCGGCACCTCCGCAGACCCTCAGTTCCGTGGTCCCAGTCGCCCCTCGGACGGGTACCCGTGCAATGAAAACGCTCAGGGAGAACGTAAATGAGTATGTCCAGAACAGAGCATGCCCAGGTCGAGCTGAAGCGCGCACTTGGCTTAAAAGGAGCCATCGCCCTTGGTGTGGGCGGGACGATTGGTGGCGGTATTTTTGTGCTTGTCGGCCATACAACGGCGCTGGCTGGTCCTGCTGCGCTACTGGCATTCGGATTGGCCTTCCTCGCGTCACTCGTCATCGCATTACCCTACGCAGAGCTAGCCTGCCGTTACCCGCAAGCAGGTGGGGGCTATGTATTTGTACGTGAGGTACTTGGCCATAAGTGGGGATTTCTCATGGGCTGGGTGTTCTGGGGCGCTTACCTATTCGTCAGCGGCTACGTCACGCAGGGCTTTGGTGGCTACCTCCATATGCTGACAGGTACTCCGCCGATTTGGGGTGGCGTCGGGCTGGTATTGGGTTGCGTGCTCATCAACATCCGAGGTGTCGAATTATCGGGAAAGCTGCAGGTGCTGGTTATCGGGCTTGCGCTCGCTGGCCTGCTTGGGTTTGCGGTCGCAGGCGCCCCAGCAGTTGATGCCGCCAAATTCTCTCCGTGGATGCCAACTGGATTGCAAGGGCTTCTCGCGGCGGCACTCATCGCATTTCTTGCTTTCGGCGGCTTCGACATGATTGCTGTTGCCGGCGAAGAGATTGAACACCCTGAGAAAAATTTGCCCCTTGCCATTTTTCTAACACTGGCCATCGTGCTGGGCGTGTATCTGCTTGTCGCCTATGCCGCCGTGGGCACACTCGACTGGCGCTTGCTGGGTGCGTCATCAGCACCACTCAGTGATGCGGCAAAAGTCTTTCTTGGCCCCTTGGGAGGCCGTTTAGTTGCCGTCATTGCGGTTCTTACGACAGCTGCTACGGCCAATGCCGTGCTGGTTGTGACTTCGCGTATTTGCTTCGCGATGGCCCGAGATGGGTTGCTGCCTTATTACCTGGCACGTGTTAATCCTGAGACGGCAACCCCGCGGTCCGCGGTTCTCGTGTGTGGCGGCATCTTGATAGCGATACAGCTCATGGATTCGCACTTTTCCACCTCCATTGGTGGCTTCCTCTATGTCTTGCACTTCATCCCACCAATGATTGTGCTGTTGAAACTTCGCCAGCGAGGAGGTGAATCGCCCCTCCTTTCCTAGACACCTCAAGAGCCTCACACTAGGCCCTACAAGGAGGTGTCATGAGCAGGCAGCGTTT
>NZ_JBHRXN010000035.1:0-1543 GCF_042648525.1 Vogesella facilis | reverse complement strand
TGGTGCTGCAGGTGGCCGTCGGTTTTCTTCGCCCCCTTGGCGTTGTCCGGCTTGATTTCCTCCGGCCCGGTTTCCTGGGTGTCGGCCAGCTGTGCCGTAGCGGTATCGGCCAGGGATTGCGCCAGGCTGAGCGCGGCGTCGAGTTGCTGCTGGGCACCGTCGCGCGCCAGCTGTTTGCCGCCGGCAGCGGCCTGCGCTTCGGTGCTGAGCAGCAGGCCGTGCGCGGCGCGGATCGCCCCGTGGCGGTCGGTCCGCAACTCGAAGCCGTCGCCACGCGGCGTAGCCTTGCCATCGCTGCGCGGGTGGCTGAGGAAGCCCTGGTTGAGCTGGGTGTGGCCGTGTTCGCTGCTTAGTTTCGCCCGCACCTCGCCCGGGCTGTCGTCGAACAGCAGCTCGTTGTACTGGCCGCCGTGGTGTTCCTTGCTCTTGATGCCGGACAGCGTCTTGTTGCCCGGCAGGCTGCCGGCGCCGCTGAACGTCGGCGGCGGGTGGCTGCCGTTGTACAGCACGCCGGTGATCACCGGCCGGTCGATATCGCCTTCGATGAAGTCGACCAGCACTTCCTGGCCGATGCGTGGGATGAACTGGTGGCCCCAGCCGGCACCGGCACTGGGCATCGCCACCCGCAGCCAGCAGCTGGAACGCTCGTCGAGGTTGGCGCCGCTGTCCGGATGCTCGTCCGGCCGCTGCCAGTGGAACTGTACCTTGATGCGGCCCTGCGCGTCGGTGTGCACTTCCTCGTTGGCCGGGCCGACCACGGTGGCGGTCTGTGCGCCGCGGGCAGTGGGTTTGGCGTGGGCGCTGTCGGCGTAGGCCGGGGTGAGCGGCAGGCCGCGGCGCTGGGCGTCGAACTCGCTGCGGAACGGCGCGTCCTCGCCATCGCCGCTGGCGGCCAAGGTTGGCCGCAAGGCGGCGGGCAGGCTGCGCGCCAGCTCGGCCGGCAGGTTGTTGCGTACGGTCAGCGTCTGGCGGGTGAGCACGAATTCGCGCTGCTCGGCGCCATCACCATCGTGTGCCGGGTGGCCGTCGAGGCGGAACCATTGCCCGGCCACCAAGCCGCGCACCGCGCCGCCGCCGGAGAAGGTCTTGGCCTGCGCGTCGTGCGCCTGCTGCCGCAGCCGCGCGTAGTGGCTGAGCTGTTCGGCATCACTGGCGTAGTAGGCGCCGGGGGCGTCGTAGTGCTGCAGACTGCTCTGCAAGCGGCTGCCGTCCAGCCCCTGATCCAGCGCCGATTCGTCACCGCTGTGGCCGGTGGCTACCGGCTGGTAGTCGAACGTCGCCAGCGCCACGCTGCCGGGCACGATCTGCCGCGCGCCGTCCCAGCGGGTGAGGCCGTCCTCTTCTTCCGTTGCATCGCTGCGGTGGAAACGCACCCGTTCGAGGTTGGCCGCCGGCAAGCTGTACGGGTCGTCGAAGGCCACCAGCTTGACCTGCGGCGTGTCGCCATCCAGGTGCTCGTAGCGCCAGGACAGCCCTTCCTCACGCAGCAGGCGGCAGATGAAATCGTGATCGGATTCACGGTACTGCAGGCAGTAGCTGCGCG